>DASSBQ010000328.1:0-7965 GCA_035698625.1 Nitrospiraceae bacterium | reverse complement strand
GAGTCGTACTTCCTTTCCTATTTACTGAAAACCATGAGAGAAACGGTCCCTACCGGCTTTCTCGACCGCAAGGGCGAACAGGTCTGGTATTCATTTTATGACCAGGAGATCAGCCGCCTTGCCACGGAGGCGGGAGGGATCGGGTTGACCGGGTTTATTGAAGGTCATATGCCGGGCAAATAATTCCGCTCCGCTGCTCAAGTTTCTCGTCGGCTCAGCCGACAAGAGAAGCGACGGGGAACAGGCCGGTTTTCGGCCATGGCAGAGAGGAGCGGGTATGGAGATAGGACGAAACAATCGAGCGGATCTTGCCAAGCTTCTCCTCGGAGTTCATGAGGTCGATCGAAGCCAGAGTAAGCAGCCGTCGTTCACCGGGCCGGGACAGCAAGACCGCGTTCAGATCTCCGAACACGCCAAGGAAATGCAGCGGATCAAAGCCTTGGTTGACGGACCAGACGCGGCCCGCGAGGCGCGAGTGGAACAGATCCGGCGATCGGTGGAAGCGGGCACCTACACGATAGATGGCAAAAAGATCGCCGACTCGATGATTCGGCAAGTCCTCACCGAGTCAGTCCTCTAATCGCTCGTCGGCGTCATGGGTGACGATTGAACATTTGCGTCATGATGAACCTCCTATCTCTGTGAGTCCATATGCCTGACGAATCCGCCGCCTCTCTCCAACTCGGCCCCGTCTTGGATCTGATGCTTGAGAAGGTTCGGGAGTTTCATGACCTGTTGAAAGACGAGCAGCAGGCGATTCGGACGCTGTCATTCGGACAATTTTCCGATGTGACGGAGAGAAAATCGAACCTGTTGGACAGTATTCGCGCTCTCGAGCAATCGCGCCGGCGTCTTGTCGAGGATGCGCCGAATGGTGCTCGTCCTCTTTCGACGGAAGTCGACCAGCGGCAACAGGCCCTCATTGAGCTTATCGGCGCGACTGATCGATTGAACCGGCTCAATGCCGCGTTGATCGGGCAGTCGTTGGAGTTTTTGCAAGGAAGCCTGAGTCTGTGGCAACACTCCTCCGCCTCGGCCCCGCTCTATTCCCAGAGCGGTTCGGTGGTGGGCGGGGCTTCGCGGGGCGTCGGGATCAAAGGATAAGAGATGGCGGGACTCAACGGGCTGTTCGGAATCGGAACCTCGGCCTTGGCGACGTTTCAGCGCGCCTTGGGAGTGACCGGACATAATATTTCGAATGTAAACACCCCGGGGTATTCACGGCAGCAGGCAATTCTGACCGAAACGGATCCGCAGAACGGGCGACCCGGCCAGATCGGAACCGGCGTGCAAGCGTCGGAGATCCGCCGGACGGTCGACACATTTCTTGAACGGCAAATTCTGACTTCCCATGGCCGACAGGGACAGTTTCAGGCCTCGCGCGACGCGCTGCAGCGCGTGCAACCTTTGTTCGGCGATTCGGACGATCAGGGTCTCGGAGCCGGTCTTAATGAGTTTTTCAGTGCGTGGCAGGATGTGTCCACTAATCCTGCCGACCAGACCGCGCGAACGGTGCTGCTGTCCAAAGCCACGACCTTGGCGAACCGGTTCAATCAGCATGCCGAGGATCTCTCCGCTCAACGGCTGGCGCTTGACGGGCAGATTGGCCAAACCGTCACCGACATCAATCAATTGGCGTCGCGAATTGCAGGCTTGAACCGATCGATCAGCCAAGCTGAATTCAGCGGTCAGCAGGCCAATGATCTGCGCGACCAGCGGGGCGTTTTGGTGAATCAACTTGGAGAACTGGTGGATGTGTCGACTCTCGACGACGGAACCGGGCAGCTTACGGTATTTGTGGGCAGGGGGCAGATCCTCGTGGATAAGGATCGCACCTATGAGTTGACCGGTGCGGCAAATGCCGCGAACAGCGGGCTCTTGGATGTTCAGTACGACGGGGGAGGCGGCCCGGTCACGCTCAATTCCGTCATCGCAAGCGGCCGCCTCAAAGGTCTGCTGGATGTGCGGGACCAAACGCTTCCCGCCATTCAGACGTCGTTCGACCAACTGGCTTCCTCGTTGGTGACGCAAGTCAACGGCGTGCATCAGGCCGGATATGGATTGGACGGATCGACCGGCCAGACGTTCTTTGCGGCGGCCGGCACGACGGGCGCCACTATTCAGGTATCGTTGACCGACATCCAAAGGATTGCGGCTTCGTCCACGGCCGCCGGTGTGCCGGGGAACAACGTGAACGCGCTGGCGATCGGCAATCTCCAGAACACGAGGCTGGCGGCCCTCGGTAATGCGACGTTCCAGGAATATTACAGCGCGGCGGCCGGTGATTTCGGTTCGGCATTGCAGGGTGCAGAGCGCGATTTGAGCGCTCAAGAAATGATTCAGGAACAATTGCAGGCACACCGAGCCGAGATTTCCGGCGTGTCGCTCGATGAAGAGTTGGTCAATCTTCTGAAATACCAGCGGTCCTTTCAGGCCGCGTCGCGTCTCATTGTCGTAGCGGACGAATTGTTCCAAACCATCCTGACGCTCAAACGGTGACGGGGCCTTTAGGGGAAGCGAGACGGGAGAGAAACGTATGAGAGTGGCGGATCAGCAGGTGTATGGGACCCTCCTCGGCAACCTCCAGCGGTCGCGACAGCAATTGCTTCAGGCGCAGCAGCAAATCTCCTCACAAAAGAAAGTCACGCAGCCGTCCGACGATCCCGCCGCCTTCGGCCAAATCGTTCTCGACAAGTCCTCCCTTTCCCAGACCGACCAATGGATCCGAAACATCCAGTTCGGCACGGCTCGAATCGAAGCGGCCGACAGCGCCCTCGGACAAGTGCAGAATCTCCTGACGCGCCTCCGCGAGTTGACGATCCAGGCCCGCAGCGACACCACTTCCGCCCAAGGCAGGACTACCATCGCGCAGGAAGTGCGCCAGTTGCACCGGCAACTGGTGCAACTGGCGAATACGGAAGTGGGGGGCCAAGCGGTCTTTGGCGGGACGGAGACCAACGTCACCCCGTTTGTCATCACCTCCGGGGACAGCGTCGCCTATCAGGGAAACACGGAAAGTCGATCCATCGCCGTGGGGCGTAATCAAACCGCGCAAGTCCTCATTCCAGGCAATGAAAGTTTTACGGGAGCGACGACGAATCTGTTCGACAGTGTGAGCGATCTCCTGACGGCGCTGGAGAGTAACAATGGGACGGGCATCGAAACGGCGATCGGCAATCTCGATTTGGCGACCAGCCAGATCAGCGATGCGCAAGGCAAGATCGGTGCATTGGCCAATCGTCTCGATGTCACGAAGACGGCATTGGACGTCACGACGACGACCATTCGACAAGCCCTGTCGAACAACCAGGATGCCGATCTCGCCGCGGCGATCACACAATTGAGCTTGCAGCAGGTGGCCGTCGAGGCCACAAGCCAGGCCTTCAGCAAAATCTTTGAGACATCTCTCCTTAAGATACTCCAGTAGAAGTCCACACACTCACCTTGGGGCGGTCTATGCCGATACCCGGATGATGGACGTATTCGCACGCCAAGGAAGGCGCATATGCTGGTTTTGACTCGTAGGCGCGGGGAAGGGGTGACGATCGGCCAGAATATCCGGATCGTCGTGCTCGGCGTGAGAGGCGGCCAAGTCAAGCTCGGCATCGAAGCCCCTCCGTCCGTCGAAGTGCATCGGGATGAAGTGTACGCCCGCATCCAGGAAGAAAACAAAATGGCGGCTGCAACAGGCGTGGTCCCGTTGGAAGCGTTTCGCGGACTATCCAAGCGGCACGGACGGCGGCAAGCATGAGGCTGATTCTATGAAATTCTCAACCACCCGGTTCGGCGGTCTTGAAGTCGACGACCGATCCGTACTCACGTTTCCTTCCGGCATCCTCGGATTTCCCGATTGGACCCGGTATGTCATCCTTGATCATGACACCGACGCGCCATTCAAATGGCTGCAGTGCGTGGAGCAGCCGAATCTGGCCTTTGTGATCATCGATCCGGTCTTATTCAAGCCGGATTATCGAATACAGCTCGGCGCTGAGGCCTTGGCCGAAATACAAGCCGCTCCCGATCAGCAGGATCTCACGATTGCCGTAATCCTTACTATCCCGTCAGACGATCCCAACCGGATCACGGGCAACCTCCGAGGGCCGCTGGTCATGAATCCGCATTCCCGCCTTTGCAAACAAGTCGTTCTCTCCGAAGATTGCCCGACACGCTACCCGCTCTTCGCGCAAGACTGCTCTTCGGCGCCTGTGCTGCAAGCCGCTGTGATCTAGCGGAATTCTTCCCGCCGATTCGGGCAGGTCTACCACTTCGTGTGATTTGAAAGACGCAACCGATACAGGAAGGATCCGGTTTATCGCCGCGGTCGGATTGCCCGTGATCAGGATGGTTTGCGCCGGCCGGGATAGCCGTGGAAGGTCTGTGCGAGCGCCGCGACGTTTCGCTCCAGCAACCGGAACATATCGGGCGCTTTCTTCAGTTCTCCGAGACGTCCCATCGATTCAAGCTGGCCGGCAATCAATATGACTTCCGTGGCGCACAGATTGCCGGCGGTGCCTTTCAGCGCATGGGCTGCGCGCTCCAGTCTCGGACCGTCCTGCGTCCCCAGCGCTTCCCGGATCTCCCGAAGCATGATCGGATATCGATCGAGGAACAGATCAAGCAGTTGCTTGAATAGATCCGGGTCTCCGCCGATATTGATCAGCATTCGATCGGCATCAAACAGCGCGCCTCCGTTCACGTGAGGATGGCCCGGCAATCCTCCCGGGGCGTCAGGCCGATCGTGCATGGATACCCACCGTCCCAGGATCTCGCCCAATTGTTCGGTGGTGATCGGTTTGGAGAGATAATCGTCCATGCCCGCCGCTCGGCAACGGTCGCGGTCTTCCTGCATGGCGTTCGCCGTTAAGGCAATAATGGGAATATGGGATTGGGAACGGGGAATGTCGCGTGAACAATAGGCGGAAGCGTGCTCTCCGTCCGAGGATCGAACCTCTGCCGCCGGTAGGCATGGGTCAGCAAACGCTCTCTCGCGGGCGCGAATGATCCGCGTCGCTTCATAACCGTCCATTTCGGGCATTTGGCAATCCATGAGGATGGCGGCGTAGACCCCGGTATCGAGCGCCTTAAGGGCTTCGCATCCATTATTAACGACCTGGGGCCGATAGCCCAGCCGTTCCAACATTCGCGCCGTAAGCTTCTGGTTCACGAGGTTATCGTCCGCCACCAGCACGATCGGTTGAAGACGCGATCGGCCGTCGGCATGGCGAGACACCGGCTGCTCGATAATCGGCGCCGGGGCAGGATCAGGCTGAGCGGGTTCCTCGGCAAAGCCCAGCACGGTCCTGAGGCAAGCCTGAAAAGGATTATGCCGCACGGGCTTGGTCACATAGGCGGGAAAGCCGGCTTCGCGAGCCCGTTCCGCATGCCTCGGTTCATTGAGAGACATCAGGATCACGACATTGATGGCGCTCGCGGCGGGATGAGCCCGCAGACCTTTGGCCAGCTGGAGGCCGTCGCCTGCAGGCATGGACATGTCCAAGACGGCGACATCAAACGGCATCCGCTCGGCAATGGTCTGTTCAATGAGCGTGAGCGCGGCAGCTGCATCCGAGGCGACATCAGTCCGCATGCCCCAGCCTGATGTCAGCCGCTGCAACATCGTACGGGAGGCGCCATTGTCGTCAACGATTAAGATGCGGCGTCCGGTTAAATCGGCAGCCGGCGCAATTGCGAGAGAGGACTGCGCCTGCTTCGGAATCCGGAGCGTGCACCAGAAAGTGCTGCCCCGTCCCGGTTCACTACGCAAGCCGACATGACCGCCCATCAATTCCGCAAGTTGCTTCGAGATCGACAGGCCCAAACCGGTGCCGCCGTATTTGCGTGTCGTCGAACTATCCGCCTGGGTAAACGGTTGAAAGAGGTGTGACTGAACCTCGGGACTGATTCCGATCCCGGTATCCGTCACTTCAAAGCGAATATCCGCTGAGTCTGCCTGGTCGCGCTCGAGAAGGACCTGGAGAATCACTTCTCCTTGTTCGGTGAACTTAACGGCGTTGCTCAGAAAGTTGGTCAGGATCTGCCGGAGGCGTCCTGGGTCGCCGCGGAGAGCGATCGGGACAGCCGCTTGGATGAGGCAGACGATCTCCAGACCTTTGGATTGCGCGCGTTCCGCGCATTGGATCATGACGGCTTCGACTGTCGCGCGCAGGTCAAAGTCGATGCATTCCAATTGGAATTTTCCGGCTTCAATCTTGCTGCAATCGAGCACGTCGTTGATGAGCGCCAACTGCGTTTCTCCGCATTGCTGAATGGTTTGGACGAACGACCGCTGCTCGGCGGTGAGAGCCGTATCGAGCAAAAGGCTCGTCATGCCGATGACGCCGTTCATAGGAGTGCGAAGTTCGTGGCTGATCGTGGCGAGAAAGGAGGTCTTCGCCCGCGTTGCGGCCTGGGCTTGCTGCAGCGCCTGGTCCAGCTGCTGGTTGGTTTCCCGCAAATGATCCGCCGTCTGATTCAACATGCGGTGCGTCGCATGAACTTCCGTCATATCGATCGCATACCCTCGAACACGGCCGTGAGTATTCACGGGACAGAAAGTCCAGGCGAAACAGGCGCCTCCGACTGCGACCTCCTGCACAGCCGGGCTCGTGCCCGTCGCGACGCACTGGTCGATCAATGCAAGAAGGTTCGCAGGAAATGCGTCGGACAAGCCGGAATCGTTGAATCCGAATCGTGAGAGCAGGGCGGCCATCATGGGATTGGCATAGAGCATATGTCCATCGCGGCTCAATTCGACAATCGGATAAGGGCTTTCCTCCGCGATCGCAGCCAAGCGATCCCGCTCATCTTCGAGCGCGAGTTCCCGCGTCACATCTCGAAGCGTCAGCATGGTGGCGACTCCGTCGAACGATTCCAATGATCCCGGAGTCCATTCGATATGGAGCGATCGCCCGGATCGGCTCAGAAACAGACCATGGTGCTTGTGGCCGCTGGAAAACACTTCCTGCCAGCGTATGGATTCAGATTCAACGGAGCCGCCGATTTCTCGTTCGATGAACCGGTCGAGCAGGTGGCCGCGGGCTGTGTCGGGATGGCAACGGACGAGGCGACCGGCGTGTGGATTCATGAAAAGCACCCGGGCCTCCGCATCGAGTAAACACAAGCCGACCGGCATACTTTCATAGAGGTCGCGCGGCACGTTTTTTGACGGTTCCGGGGCCGGATCGTCGTGGTCGGGCATGGAAGAGTGAGAGAACGATCGTTGCGTCACCGGGGCGTTCCTTCGCAGGCGGGGTCAAAATAGTCGGACACTCTTACCTGTTCATGCCGGGGATCCAGGGCTCGCAGAATCGTTCGCACCGGCCGGCCGGGCTCGACCACCGCCAGATCCACGGTAAGCGGTTCACCATATGGCTCTCCGTGGGGTCCCGCAATGATTTTCACTACCGGTTTGAGCCGGTGCTCGGCATGGATGCCGATCACCAGAGCCTTTTCGCCGGTGTTGAGCCTGATCAGGCTGCCGATCGGGTACACGCCCAGCACCTTGATGGTGGTCTCGACCAGCGCCTTGTCGAAGCAGCCTTTTTCCCCGAGCACGAACAGTTGCCGGATCGCGTCGTTCGGAAGCATGGCGACCTGCTCGGTCCGCCAGCTCACCATCCCGTCATAGGTATCGACGAGGCCGACCAATTGGCTGAAGCCCAACAGGGCATTGCCGCTCAAGCCCTGAGGATACCCGCTCCCGTCCAGCCGTTCGTGATGTTGGACAATAATCCGTTGCGCCGTCTCCGAGACGGTGCCGCCCCGGGCTCCCGCAGTGACCGTCTCGGCTAATTGCGGATGTTGTTGCAGCAGACTGCGTTCATGTGCGCCGAGCTCATGCTTTCTGCGATAGAGATTGCGGGGGAGACGCAGGTATCCCACATCATGGAGTAGTGCGCCGATTCCGAGCTCTTCCTGGTCCGTGGGGGCGTACCCCATCTCGTGCCCGATGATCAACGCCAGCAC
>DASSBQ010000327.1:0-2590 GCA_035698625.1 Nitrospiraceae bacterium | reverse complement strand
GGTTCAGCACCACATTGGCGATGAAGTCGAGTCCGACCGTTCTCGCCACGGCCACCATGTCACGCCGAAGTTCCGTATCAACCGAGCCCCCTCGCTCGCGCGCGCCCCTTAGATAGTCGTGCATCATACGGGTCGTCTCGGCCCCGCAGACAGCCGGGAGAATGATCTTGGCGCCGCCTGAAAATCCCGCGATCGGATGCGGATAGATGCACCCCACGCCGATCTTGAGATCGCTGGACATGAGGGCGCGATTGACTTGGAGCGGCAGACCGGCCGGAGACATACCGAGATCAATGAGATCGCGGCGGCAATCGTGCGGAATAACCCGGACGGTCCGCGCCGTTTGCGCACCGACTTTCTTGACGATTCCCTCGGCCGTTTCCGGCGGATGCGTGCCTCCCGCCACAATAATCGTCATCGCAGATTCAGCCATGCCGCCACGCTTCAATTCTTCGATCAGCAACGGAAGCAGCTCGGCGGCGGGGGTCGGCCTCGTGAGATCGTCGGTCACGATCGCCGCGCTGGTTCTCGTTCTCGCCAGCTCGTATAAGGGTTCCGTGCCGATCGGCTGAGCCAGCAGTTGCCGGATCCGGTCTTCCGTCAGGACCGGCTGATCATGAGGCCCCGTTTGGCAGACTTCCCAAGAATCCGGGAACTCAATGGCGAGACTCTCATCTCCAAACCAGGCCTTCGTCCGCAGGCGTATCGCGGTCATGTTTTCACTCCGGCTTCCTTGGCGACCGCCGCCCCGGCGGTCCCGCGGCGCAGGGCCGATCCGACGGCCTTGCGCCGCGGGACCATCCCCCATAAAAAACCCATCGCCTGGCACTTTTCGCCAATCCAGAATGCCCAGAAATGCCGCGGCTTCGCGAACCTCTTGAGTTCAAACGGTCCGAGGATTTTTTTCCGGAAGGCTTCAACCCATCGGGGCTCGGATTTCCTGCCATCCCGGCCCCACAGCAAACTGTCCTGCGCGACGATGTTTCCGGCATCCGACCGGTACAGCCTGTATAGCAACGCAATGCCTGTTCCTCGCTGGAACGAATGGCGGCAATGTTGCCAGAGCGACGCTTGGCGTAAATGCGTAACCGGATTAGGCACATACACCATCGTTGCTCCATGTTGTCGCAGTCGCCAGATCAATTCCCAATCTTCACCTGGTCCGGCGAAGCAAGGATTGAATACGTGGCCGTCTTCAGCGAAACATTTTTCCAGCCATGCGCGTGCAAACAGAATATTACCGGCGTTTCCCACGAGGCCGCCCGCATCGAGCTGTTCGACGAGGGGCGCCGGATTTCGCCGGCGGATGGCATCCAGCAGGGGATCGGTTTCCCGGTATGTTCCGCCCGCTGCGGCCGCGCCATACTCGTCAATGGCCCGAACCAATCGCTCCAACCAATCAGGAGGAGCAATCGCGTCATCGTCGATGAACGCGATGAGGTCTCCTTTGGCCCGGCGAACGCCTTCGTTCCGAGCCCATGCCGCGCCTCGGCCGTCATGATCCGTTACCGTGATAATCTCGTCGGCCGGTCTCGTTTGCCCCGCCAGAGCCGCCCTGCAGCGGATCAGCGTGTCTCTGCCTATCGTCGGAATGATGACCGAAACGATATGGCGATCGCGTTCCATCGATATGCAATCGCTCCCTCTAGCCCAATGCGATCGCATCGAGGCGGATCAGCATGGGTTGAAACAGACGCATCAGCTTGATCCCAGGCCGGTGTAACGGACCCGGCAGGCTATTCACAATCTGTTCGAGTTCACGGACGCGGATCAAACCCAACCAGAAGACGCCGGCCCAATAGAGACCGAGCGCGATGAATCCTCCCGTCACCAGCGCCATCAACGAAGAGCGGATCGTCCAGGCAATGGGAACCAGGACCGCCACGGTTGCCGTGCAGAGCACGATGAATCGCCCGCCGGAAAAGCCTTGAAAGGCGCGCGCTCCTTCAACCTGTAACAGCCGTACGTAGGCAATAGTCACCCCGATGAACGAGACGGATGTGGCCACAGACGCTCCGACCGCGCCCCATAACGGGACCAACGCGACGTTTAGGGCGATATTGATGACCGTGGCCGCAACGACCACCTTCAGCAAGGTCATGACCCATCCACGCGCTTGAATCACCGGCCTGATGACCCGGGCCAACGAGAAGGCGAATGCGCCGGGTACCAGCAGTTGGAGCGGGACCGCCGCACCGTTGAACTCCGGCCCAAAGTACAGAGTGACGATCTGTTCGGAAAATACCAGCACAAAGAGCAGGAGAAAGGCGGTCGTCAGGGCGACATACCGCACCAACCGACTGACCAATTGGGTGATCTCATCCATCTGCCCTTGGCTCCAGAGACGCGCCGTCGTTTGCAGCATGACTCCTTCGATTGCGATTGGGAGAAACCAGACGAACTCCGACCACTGGACTGCCGCTGCATACAGCCCCGTTTGCTGATCACCGGCGAAGTGCCGGACCAGCACGACATCGACCGAATACAAGGTCATCGCAATCCCGGCATACGCCATGGACGAGAATCCGAACTGGAACAGCTCGCGGCGTGGAAGGGGCATCCCGATTTCGCCGTCCAAAGGGCGACCCAG
>DASSBQ010000326.1:0-14953 GCA_035698625.1 Nitrospiraceae bacterium | reverse complement strand
AAGAGATAGATGACTTCAAACCGTTGCTGATCCGCCGGATAGTCGGCGGAGCAGATATCGGTAATATGGTCGAAACAAGCCTCCGGATCGTCGTGCAAAAAACGAGCGACCTCCAAGATTCTCGGGGCAGCGACATGAACGGTCACTTCCGATCGAGCCGTGTCGACATCGACGGAGAGCACCGCCTCCGGGAACTTATTGAGTAACGTTTCAATGAGAGATCGCATAGGGTTCACACTGCGAGCAATGCGCGACTGGCGAAAAGCGCGAATTGTCGTCGCGCAAGCCGCCATTCTCGCGTGTCTCGCGGACTATTTCACGAACACTCTCTCCCGCTGGATCTTTTCCTGTAGCTTCAGCAATCCGTCCAGCAAGGCTTCCGGTCTCGGGGGGCAGCCGGGTACATAGACATCAACCGGCACGATCTGATCCACACCTTGGACGACCGCATAGCTGTTGTAGTGATTGCCCGAGGTCGCGCAGGAACCCATGCAGATCACATACCGAGGCTCAGGCATTTGGTCGTAGATCCGTCGAATGACGGGCGCCATCTTGCGAGAGACCGTTCCTGCGACAATCATGAGATCGGATTGTCTGGGGGATGCGCGAAAGACACCGGCGCCGAAGCGGTCCAGGTCATAGCGGGAGGACACGCTGGCGATCATTTCAATGGCGCAGCAGGCCAGCCCGAAGGTCATGGGCCACAAGGCCGACTTTCTGGCCCAGTTGACGACCGCATCAAGATTCGTCGTCACGATATTCGCGTCAAACTGGCGTTCCAATAGACTCACTTGTCTTTACACCTTTCCCCGATGAAGGGCGGTGGGCGTGTCCTTCACTGCGCGCATCCACCGAGCACCGCCCATTATATTTGTTATATTTGTTCTTATCTCTTCATATAGAGCTTGAGTGCGCGGTGGGCGAGCAAGAAGGATAGGCCCACCGCCCTTCAATCCCATTCCAACGCTCCTTTCTTCCATGCGTACCAGAATCCGACCACGAGGATGGCAATGAATAGGACCATCTCTACTAATCCAACCAGCCCAAGACTGTGGAATGCAACGGCCCAGGGAAACATAAAGACAATCTCGATATCGAAAATGACGAAGAGCATCGCGATGATGTAGTACCGAATCGGAAACTGTACGCGGGCGTCCTGGAAAAGCGGACTGCCGCTCTCGTACGGGGCTAACTTTGCCCGATAGGGCTGGTTGGGACGGACAAACTTCCCGAGCAAGAGAGTGAGCGTTCCGAGCGCAATACCTACCCCGATGAAAATGAGGATCGGGATATAGTTTTCCGGGACGGCTGCGTCACCCATACAGACCTCAAGACACGTTATCGAACGTCGGTAATGCCGCCATGCGAACTCCTCATGCGGCTGATTGCTCTGTGAGCGCCGAACCAAAGAACGGTTTGTACCGCAAGCCGTCAAGTTCGGGCCGCCGGATTCCCTTGTGTTGGATGAGGACCTTAAACGTCGTACCCATGCCGTTCGGTCTCAGCAGATGAATCGCCGCTTTGAACTGCGGACTGTCCTGTTCCAACTCCGCGATCATCTGTTCGACGCCGAGTCCCATGAGAAAATTCATCTGGTTCGTGAATCCGGTCATGTGGAGTTTCTGCTCTTCACCGGCCGCCGCTAAGCTCGAAAAATCCACATGGGCGGTCATGTCCTGCTCGCCCACGCGCAGGAACGGGTCTTCGTTCACGGATTGTCGGGAATAGCAAAGAAATGTGCCATGTTTTCGATCGGACCGATAGAGATCTTGTTGGCTGTGTCCATAGTCTATGGTGAGCACGAATCCACGATCCAGACGCTGAGCGACTTGCTTCATCCATTCCGATGCCGGGAGGTTGATCTCGGTTCGATAGCCTTCCGGCCAATCGGCGTTCATGCGGCGAAGGCGATGGACCAGTGCGCTCGACGACAAGGGCATGAGACATTCAACGAACTTTCCGTCTCGATAGTCCACCGAGAGTTCCTCGATGCCCTTGGCTGTGACCTGAAGGCGGTGGACCGGAAACGAGTCCACGAGTTCATTGCTGAAGAACAGACCGGTCAGACCTTGAGGGGCCACATTTGCAAGGTCGTCCACCCAGGCCAGTAGGGCTGCTCGATCAAGCCAGGGAGCGAGATTCCGGCGCTGCAACTCGCGCATGGCCGGGCTGCGGTCTACCAGGACATACCGAAGATGCTCAAAAAAGGAAGGGTAGCGATGCGCGCAAGTCGTTAGGATATGCTTCGCCAGTAGGCCCTTGCCGGGCCCCATTTCAACGATGGTAAAGGGATTGGGTTGACCGAGTAATCGGTACATCTGTTCAGCTTGTTTGGCCAGCGCCTGTCCAAGGATAGGATGGACATCCGAGCTCGTGTAAAAATCACCTCGCCAGCCGATCCGTTCTTGCGGGCTACGCATGTAATAGCCGAATTGCGGGTGATAGAGAGCCAACTCCATGAAACGAACAAACGGAATCGGACCGGAAGCGGCAATCTCAGAGGCAATGGCAGCAATGAGTTCCGGATGCCCTGTGCTCACGGAAAGCTCCAATTTCACCATTCCAAGACGGAAAAAAGCGACACCCCTAGCTTATGGGCAGCGCCTTGCCCATCGCTGGGTGTCAAAGGGGAAATAGAGTAGCCTTCGGAAGTGCTTTAAGTCAAGGCAGAATCAGGAGGAATGGTTGGTACGTGTATCCGGGCGTAGGGAAGAGTTTCAGGTCTCTGCTTCTCACAAAAGGACGCAACACCTCATAACAGGCACGTCGGCTAAAACTTTCGGATGCGAGAGCTGGATATTGACACCTAAAGCCGGGTTCAGTCAGACTCGTTGCATCCCAATAGCTGGCTTATCTATCCCTACAGAGCTGTGAAAAAGGTATAAGGTATGGTGTAGCTCAGCGTATCACTCACCTTTATCCGCTCATGTTTCTTGTTTACCATTTTTAGGGCAGGAGACTACTAACGTAATACCCTTTTCGGCCCCTCATCCTTCATATTCGGCTGAAGGAGGACCCTACGAATCCCACCAATGACCAGGCCGAGTTTTGCGGGGGAGTTTCGAGTAAGAGCCCCCGACCTATCCGGTTCGCTGGCTCGGTGCTGGGCCCACAACGCCATGTCTGTGCCTTCTTTCACAACCCTGACGAGCAGTACCGTATCCTGCTTCCGTTCATCCAGGAGGGGTTCGAGTGCGGCCACCGCGCGTTCCATGTCGTCCATCCCAAGCTGCGGGAAGAACATCTCCGACGATTGGAGATCGCCGGCATCGCCGTGCCGGCGACGCAACATCGCCGGCAACTCGAGGTGGCGACGGTGGAGGAGTCATTTCTGCCTGGTGGGCGCGTCAACTCCGACGCTGCGCTTGCCCTCATCCAGGAAACGCTTCATACCGGATTCACACTTGGATTCCCACTTACTCGTATGGTTGCCCACGTTGCTGAGAGAATCCTTGATGACGGGTCCAACACCGATGAGTGGCTCAAGTGCGAGGCACGGCTGAACGCTATTTTGCTCCGATACAACGACGCCGTCATCTGTGTGTATGATCTCGCCAAGTTGAGCGGTGAGGTCGTCGTCGACGTGCTGCGGACACATCCGATGGTCGTCATCGGCGGTCTTCTTCAGGAAAACCCATTTTTCGTGCCCCCTGATGAATTTCTGCGGCAACTACGGGAACGTGGCGCTGCGCAGACGAGTTGAAGTCGCGCGGCTATTGAGGATGCAATGGAGACACAACAGACAGGCGATGAGGTCAATGACCTGAGAGCCTGCCTCAATGACCTGATCACGGTTCTCGCTCTTCCCGCCATTTGGAGTATCCACGAGCCATCTCAGATGGTGAGTACGCTGCTTGAAGTGCTGGTAGGCATGCGGCGCCTGGACTTCGCCTATGTTCGGTTAGGAGATTCATTTGGCTGCGGCGCGCCGATCGAGATGGCGCGGCTCGCTCAACCTCAAAACGTGACGCCGCAGGAAATCGGTCACGCGCTCACTCCTTGGTTGGAGGATGGTCCGCACCCATCGCCCATCCTCGTGCCGAATCCGATCGGAGAAGGTCAGATCTCGATCTCGACATTCCGGTTGGGGGTTCAGGATGAGCTTGGAGTATTAGTAGCCGGCTCTCGTCGAGGTGATTTCGCGGGGGAGGTCGAACGGCTGCTGTTGCGAGTGACGGCGAACCAGGCCGCGATCGGGCTGCAAGAGGCACGACTCTTGAGCGAACAAAGGCGGGTCGCAGAGGAACTTGATCAACAAGTCGCGCAACGGACTCAAGATCTTGCGGCGGCTAACGAAGAGTTACAGAAAGAAATCGCCGAGCGCAAGCGGGTGGAAGAAAAGCTGCGCCAAGACGAAAGGGAGCTTCGGCGCATCACCGATGCGATACCTCAAGCCATCGGTGTCTTGGCGCCGGACGGGACGGTTCTGCACGCAAATCAGGTCGCGCTGGACTACACGGGTCTCACCTTGGAGGACCTCAAGACCGATGACTTTCGCACACGACTCTTTCATCCCGATGACCTCGAAAGAGTGCGGGAGACACGTCGGCATGCGCTCGAATACGGAGACCCGTTTGAACTGGAGTTACGCGTGCGCCGCAAAGACGGGCAGTACCGTTGGTTCTTATTCCGCCACAACCCGTTGCGGGATGATGAAGGACGCATCATCCGCTGGTACGCGACAGGGATCGACATCGAGGAGCGCAAGCAAGCAGAAGAGAGCATTCGGAACGAGAACATGGCGTTACGTGAAGAGATCGATGGTGCATCGATGTTCGAAGAGATCGTTGGGTCTTCCGAAGCGCTGCGCAAGGTCCTACGGCAAGTGGCGAAGGTCGCGCCGGTGGATTCCACGGTTCTCATTCTCGGGGAGACCGGGACGGGCAAAGAGCTGATGGCGCGCGCCATTCACAAGCGTTCGAACCGTTCGTCTCGGGCGTTTATTCGCGTGAATTGCGCGGCGATCCCTTCTTCGCTTATCGCCTCCGAGCTATTCGGACACGAGAAAGGTGCGTTTACCGGCGCGCTACAGCGGCGCCTCGGGCGTTTTGAATCCGCCAATGGCGGGACGATTTTCCTGGATGAGATCGGTGAGCTGCCCGCGGAAACACAGATCGCTCTGTTACGAGTGCTCCAAGAGCGGGAGATTGAACGCGTCGGAGGCAGCCAACCGATTCCCGTAGATGTGCGAGTGGTGGCCGCCACCAACCGCGACCTGAACGCTGCCGTGGCTGCGGGTAGTTTCCGTCAAGATCTCTTTTACCGGTTCAATGTGTTCCCAATCCAGATACCGTCGCTGCGCGAACGGGTCGATGACATTCCCTTGCTGGTCGAATACCTGATCGAACGCTACGCCAAAAAGGCCGGAAAGAAGATTAGACAAATCCGGAAGCAGACGTTAGAGGTGTTTCAGGCCTACGATTGGCCCGGCAACATTCGGGAACTACAGAATGTCATCGAACGGGCTGTCGTGCTGTGCGACGGCGAAACATTTTCCGTTGACGAGACTTGGCTGAAGAGGGAACAGGACCGGCAAACTGGGCCTGCCGTTCCTTTAGCGGCCTCGATCGCCGAGCGCGAAAAAGAAATGATAGAGGCTGCTCTGGCGCAGTCGCACGGCCAGGTATCCGGCTCAACGGGTGCAGCGGCGAGGCTGGGAATTCCACGGCAGACCCTCGAGTCCAAAATCAAGAGCCTGGGAATCGACAAGCGTCGTTTCACAAGTCGATCCACCTAACCCCTTTCATTGCTTCCTGGTCTAGCCTCCTTCAGACTCGTTCCTTATCGCCCCCTCCCCACGCCATCGGACTGAATTAGCCTTACCGACGAACTCAGCTGCTTGCCGACTTTTCAGCAAATGCTGAGGATTCGTCAGCCGCTGCCGCGCCGATCGCAAATTGTTCAAGTACTTATCATTGGTATCCTCCTTGCTCCACCTCTTGACCGTTCAGATCATAAATAGCGCCGATGACATTAAGAATTGAAAAAGCGGCCGACAGGCACAAGACCATCATTCGCCTAAACGGTCGGCTGCAGTCTGAGCATCTCGATGAATTACAGATGCAAGTCGATGGCGAACAGTCGCCCATCGCGTTGGACCTCGAGGGCGTGACCCTCGTGGATATCGAGGTCGTGCGCTTTCTGAATGCCTGCGAAAAGAGAGGCGTCGAGCTTCTCCATTGCTGGCCTTACATACAGGAATGGATGCGTCGTGAATATGTCAGGAAAGGATAGCGCACTGTAGTTGCGATACCAAAAGTAGCCTTACACCGGAACGAAACGCGCAGCAATCAATTGTGGAGGGCGGTTCAACACAACTCTGAGGACATCTCGGAGATCACTCGTCCGGATGACGGACGATCACACATAAGGGAGGTTCATCATGGCGAACGAACGGTCGGTGACAACAAACAGAACACTCTTGCTCGTATTGCTCAGTCTGATGACCAGCGCATCGATCGCTCAGGCGGCTGACGTCACGCCGCTCATGTCGAAAGATCTGCCGGAGATGCCCGGCAGGGAAGTGTTGATGATCACAGTGGAAAAGGCGCCCGGTGGGGCGGACCCGATCCACCGACACAACGCACATGGATTTATCTACGTGCTGGAGGGCTCCATTGTGATGCAGGTGGAGGGTGGAAAAGAAGTGACGCTGACTCCAGGACAGACGTTTTACGAAGGTCCCAACGATGTTCACGCCGTCGGCCGGAACGCCAGCAGCACCAAGCCGGTAAAGTTCCTGGTCTTCTTGGTCAAAGACAAGGGTGCTCCGGTACTCGTGCCAGTCAAGTGACGGCCGGGATGATCCAAGTAGCAACCGAATGAGAAGGGCGGTTCAACACAACTCTGAGTATGAGGATGTCTCGGGGATCAGTCGTCCGGATGACGGGCGATCACAACAGGAGGTTCATCGTGACGAACGAAAAGGCGAATATGAAGATTGTGGTTATCGGCGGCAGTGGGCTCATCGGGTCAAAACTGGTCAACAAGCTTCGTGAGCACGGGCATGAGGCGATAGCGGCATCACCCAATTCGGGAGTCAATACTCTCACAGGCGAGGGACTGGCCGAAGCCCTGAAGGACGCCTCGGTCGTCGTCGATGTGTCGAATTCACCCTCTTGGGAGGAGAAAGCGGTGATGGAGTTTTTCACGACGTCAACGCGCAACCTCCTCACCTATGAAGCCGCCGCAGGCGTGGGACATCACGTGGCGTTGTCGGTGGTAGGCACCGAACGGCTGTCCGAGAGCGGTTACTTTCGCGCGAAGATCGCTCAGGAGAAACTCATCAAGAAATCTTCGATCCCCTACTCAATCGTCCATGCCACACAGTTCTTCGAATTTCTCAAGGGCCTTGCCGACATTTCCTCCGATGGCGACAAGGTGCGGTTGCCGCCTGTGCTTTTCCAGCCGATGGCGGCCGACGATGTCGCGAGCGCCGTGGGCCGGATCGCGGTGGGTCCGCCGGTAAACGGCATTGTGGAAATTGGAGGCCCGGAACAGTTTCGCGTGGATGAACTGGTACGGCGGCGTTTGGCCGCACTCAACGATTCCCGCGAAGTCATCCCTGACCCAACAGCGCTCTACTCTGGGGCGAAAATCAGCGACAGAACACTGGTTCCGGGCACTAACGCACGACTCGGCGAGACGCGTTTCGAAACCTGGCTCACTCAGTCCGCAGCAGCCATTCCAAGTGCGAATTCTCCGCGCCCAGGTGTCGCAGTGGGAGTCACCCGTTAGCGGAGGACAAGGGCGCCCTGGTCATTTCCTGTGAGGATGTAGCCAGGGCGTTAAAGGGCATCAATACCCCCTCCCATCCCAATGCGTTGGGGGTACTACCCGATCGGCCGATCTGAAGGACTACGAGAGACATCACGAAAACAGAGCTTCACACAAAAAGGAGGAATTTCATGTCATACATCACCGCGAAAGATGGAACAGAGATCTACTATAAGGATTGGGGCAAAGGTCCGGTCGTCACGTTCTCGCACGGCTGGCCTCTAAACTCCGACATGTGGGACGGCCAGATGCTTTTCCTTGCGCAGAACGGCTTCCGCGTAATTGCGCATGACCGACGTGGCCATGGCCGGTCAAGCCAAGCCTCATCCGGAAACGACATGAACGGCTATGCCGATGATCTTGCAGCCGTTATCGAGGCGCTCGATCTAACGGAGGTCACGCTGGTGGGTCATTCCACCGGAGGCGGGGAAGTCGCGCGTTACGTTGCACGCCACGGGACGAAGCGGGTTGCAAGAGTGGTTCTTATCGCCGCCATTCCGCCGATCATGCTGAAGTCCGGGACCAATCCCGAGGGCCTGCCGATGGAATTGTTCGACAGCATACGGAACGGCCTCATGAAGGACCGCTCGCAATACTATAAGGACGCGGCGGTGCCGTTCTATGGTGCGAATCGGGCGGGGGCTAAGGTGTCCCAGGGAATCCTGGATCAGTTCTGGCTCTGGAGCATGCAGGCGGGTCTCAAGCATGCTTACGAAAGCGTCAAGGCGTTCTCTGAAACAGACCAGACGGAGGACCTCAAGAAATTCGATGTCCCAACTCTAGTCATTCATGGAGAAGACGACCAGATCGTTCCCGTTAAGGACTCGGCAAAGAAAGCAGCCAGGCTCATTAAGGACGCAAGGGAAATCTACTATCCGGGCGCGCCGCACGGCATCACGGCGACGCATCAGGACCAAATTAACGCCGACCTACTGAACTTTCTCAAGGAAGAGAGAACGGCGCATGCGGCTTAGCGGAATGAGACAAGACCAGCGGTAACCCTGTCAATGGAGGATCCGCTGAGATTTATGGGGGGAACTGAGCCATGATTGCCCTTAAACGTGAGATTGCCGGAGTGACCGTGCCGGACACTCCACTCGTTGCACGTTCCATGGAACAGGCGCGTGCTCTCTCGGAG
Organism: Nitrospiraceae bacterium; assembly: GCA_035698625.1. Classification (GTDB taxonomy): domain Bacteria; phylum Nitrospirota; class Nitrospiria; order Nitrospirales; family Nitrospiraceae; genus DASSBQ01. Next base: position 6,039 of record DASSBQ010000326.1, on the reverse strand, counting down.
CCGTACCTGTTCAACCACGCGGTTCGCTCGTGGCTTTTCGCGGTGCAACTCGCCGAGCTGCAGGGCGTTTCCTATGACGAGGAAGTCGTTGCGGTGGCGTCGTTGCTTCACGACGTCGGCCTCACAAGGGAATACCAAGGCAAGCGGCGCTTCGAGGTCGAGGGAGCGGACGCGGCGCGAGCTCTGGCGAAGGCAGGAGGCGTGGACGACCGGAGAGCTCAGCTCATCTGGTACTGCATTGCGCTGAATGCGACATTGTCGATCAGCCCTTACGCCGAGCCGGAGGTCGGGATCTGTACGGCCGGAGCAGGCGCCGACTTCGCCGGACTACTCTACGAGCGCATACCGAAGGCGGACGCGGCGCGCATTCTCGCCGCGTTCCCTCGTCTTCAGATGAAGCGCCAGTTGAAGGAGTGCCTTTGCAGTGTGGTTCGAGCGAGGCCGGAGACGACTTATGAGAATTTCGTTCGAGATTTCGGCGAGCGTTTCGTCGAGGGCTACAAGCCCGCGATCTCGACGGTAGACCTTCTCTTGAACGCACCGTTCGACGAATGAGGCAATCCAAAGGAGCGTTGAGCTGAAGGCTTTCCGGGTTTTCCTCACCGCGTCATTGGCAATCACCTGTGCCGAAATCGTCCATAACCAAACGGAGACACATTATGGCGATCAGCGAGTCTTGGTATGCCGTGGGAGAAGGAATACGGATACGCCCAGGCGGTACAAGTCGGAGACACCATATATGTCTCTGTACAAGTAAGCCATGACGACAAGGGCAATATCGTCATGAAACTGTCAAAAATGGATAACCCACAGCAGTGTCGATAACGACAATATGTACACCGGAATGGCCCAAGTAGAAACCGGATATAAAGGGCGGTTCAACACAACTCCGAGTATATTTCGGAGATCACTCGTCCGGATGACGGACGATTGACACAACAGGAGGTCCATCATGACAAACGAAAAGTCAGTGAAGAAAATCAGAACATTAGTGTTGGTGTTCCTCGGTCTGATGACCGGCGCATCGATCGTTCAGGCGGCTGACGTCACGCCGCTCATGTCGAAAGAGCTGGCAGACATTCCCGGCAGGGAAGTGTTGATGATCACAGTGGAGAAGGCGCCGGGTGGGGCGGACCCGATCCACCGGCACAATGCGCATGGATTTATCTACGTGCTGGAGGGCTCCATTGTGATGCAGGTGGAGGGAGGAAAAGAAGTGACGCTGACACCAGGACAGACTTATTACGAAAGTCCCAGCGATGTTCACGCCGTTGGCCGGAACGCAAGCAACACCAAGCCGGTAAAATTCCTGGTGTTCTTAGTCAAGGACAAGGGCGCTCCGGTACTCGTGCCAGTCAAGTAATGGCGGAGCGGCCCACGTAGGAACTGGCACAAACAATAGGTTGTTCGTTCTTGGCGACTACGAGGCGTGGTTTTAAAACGCCTCATCAAAACTGAAAGGCAGATTATGCAGACCAATTCACAGCAGGCAGACGTTGCAATGTCTCGCATCAAATCCGAGGTTCTCCCAGAGAACCAATTTCATATAAATGAAGTGCCCCCTGGTTCAGCCTTACTGGCCGGAGATGTGGCAGTGTTTAATGTCGCGGGCCGTTTTCTGTGCCACGCAGGCTAAATGTACCCATAAGAAAGGGCCCTTGAGCGAAGGCAACCTCGACGGATCAATAGTGACGTGTCCATGGCATGGCTCTCAGTTCAACGTGTGCACGGGCGCCGTGTTGCAAGGCCCGGCAGCGGATCCGCTTAAGCCTTATCGCGTGATTGTGGAAGGTGAAATCGGGCAGGTGGAAATGTTTAGTTGCAACGCACAACGCGGCAATCGGGTCTCCTCTTGATGACTGGTTCAAGGCTGAGAAGAAGCTCGGCATAACCCCCGACGGCAGTGCCCCTGTCCTCGCTCGGCATCGAGAGATGGACAAGCTGATCGTGATAAGGTCGTCTAATTTAGCGAGAGGTTTCCGCCCGTAAAGGCTGGACCTCTCGCCGCCTCAGATACAACCAGCCAAAGTTGTACGGCATGGCTTGTGTCATGCAGGTGGATCGTCTTCAAGCAGCTTCGCCTGTTCCGGTCTCGTTCACACTGGAGATCACGTCGCAATCCAGAACATGGAGCAAGAAAAGGAGTTGATCGGCAGGCTTGCGGTCCAATCATCGGCTTATCGTTATCCAGGTCCCATTTCACAATCAGGGTCCCGGGGTTCCATCCCGGTATACATACACATGCCGGGGAGAGTGACGCCTTTCCAGGTGGCGAAAATATAGCCACCCCGGCGAACCTTTCCCATCAGCAGACGATACCTTGCAAGGTAACACTCGTCAATCCGTCGGACATGACGAGAGGTGCAACGGTGTCCTGCGCTTCTCCGGTCGCGCTCTCCAGCCAACAGGAACCATCCGGACTGACAGGAGGGAAACTTGATGCGGGGATATCCCCGCGCGCCATGCGGGCCCCGCATGCCACTCTGAATTCTCGCATCGACCTCAAGTTTCCTAACTCATTGGCCTTCTTCTGTTTTACAAGGTTTTGGACCACATTCCGTCTTGGCCTCCGCCTTGCTCTACGCACCGTGCAACGGAGCGGATTGGCAAGGAAGGAGGTGAGCATCCAGGAAGCCACCGCCGCGCGACGAACCAACTCCATGCGACCCATTAACCATGAAGCATCAGCCGGTCTCAGCCGGCTATAGCGGAGAAGGAGAGAGACCATGCATAAAACACCGGCGGCATCCGTCAGTTCAGGACCAGTGGCTCCCACCATCATGGGACCGGACAAAGATTTCAAGGAGATCTATATCGTCAGCGGCTTAGTCTTGTTCCTCGCCGTTATCGTGGCCGCATTCTGGTATTACTCGCAGTCGGATGACGTCACCCCTAGCAGTGGTTCTGTAGAGGCTTTCAGCGGCGCGCAGATCTCGCAGGTGGTCAAGGGCCGGACCGACACAATGCCGGTCGGCGCCTCGGTTTCCACCACTCATGTTGAAGCAGCCCCCTTGGCAACCCGGACGACTGACGTTCTGCATGACGACATCTTCTTCGAAATCGGCCGAAAGGGATTGAGCGATGACGGCAGGGCCGCTTTGTTGCGACATGCGGAATTTCTAAAGAGTGAGCCGGGCTGGGGCATCGTGTTGCAAGGCTACACGGATCAACAGGGCTCCATGAGCTACAACAGGATTCTGGGGCTCAAGCGGGCGGAAGCCGTCAAACAACATCTCATAACTCTCGGCGTTCCCGAGACATCCATCAGAACCGTGAGTCTCGGTGAGGAAGGCGCCTTATGTGTCGACACCAGCGACTTCTGCCGCCGGATGAATCGCAGAGTTCACATGGAGTTTCGAATGGTGGGCCAGGAACACATGATCCTTCCTGCTGTCGTCCCCGCCATCCCGGTACCCGTGGTCGAGAATTCTCAACCCTTGATTGATCCCGTCCCCCAAGCAGACGAGTCCTTTGGAACCGCCGACAGCCTGCTTGAATCCACACCTCCGTTGCCGGAATCGGACGTCACGCCCCCCAGGGAAGAAACGACTCTTCCGAGCTCGTCTCAATAAGAGAAGAGCTACGAGCCCTGGTGAGGCGCTCAGTCCCTCACCGGGCTCTACCTCCAGACCTTCATTCATTTTCACGTCCGCGATTTTCCCATGAAGCACGGGAACCCCTCGCATCCCCTGGGATCCCTGACTAGGGGTTCGCCGGGTTTAGTGATTGAACCTGTACGTATATGAATAATAAGGAAGGTGTGAAAACCAGCGCAACCGTCTCCCGGCTGTTTTATCACTGAAAACCGGCAATGAGGTTTACCATGGCGATCTATGACCATCCCTATTCAACACTGATCGGGCGGCTCCTCTTAGGCGCGATCTTTCTCTTATCGGGGATCAACAAAATCGCCGACCCGGCGGGCACGCAAGGCTATATGGTCACCATGGGGATGACGTGGGCCACGATGCTGTTCTATCTCGGCGCCATCGTCATCGAAGTCGGCGGCGGGCTCTCGCTGTGGCTGGGCTATTGGACCAGAATTGGAGCGGCAGTGCTCATCGGCTTTATGATCCCGACCACGTTGATTTTCCACACCGGCTTCGCAGACCCCAACCAGATGATTCACTTCATGAAGAATCTGGCCGTGACCGGCGGCCTGCTCTATCTCGCAACTTATGGTCCCGGTCCATTGAGCCTTGATCGGCGCATGTCCGAGCGAGCCGGAATTGAAGCCGATTTAGAATCCTTGCGAGTACGCCGTAGAGCGAGCGCCTAAGGCGAAGGAATCTGCTCGCTTTGACCGGCGGTCCTCGCTATGATCACTGCGGATCGCAATTGTTCCATCTGTTCAACCACAAGGAGGAAGGTTCATGCGTCAAGCCCCTACATCAATGGTGACGTTCGTACTCGCATTATTCTGCACCGCCGTGTTCGGCGTTTCGTTGTCCGCCGCGGACATGGATAAGAAAAAGACCGCTCCGGCCCTGAAGACGGCGGCCGGATCGAAAGCAGAAATGCACAATAGCGAAGGCATCGAACACTACAACCAAGAACACTGGGACGTCGCCAAGAAGCATTTCATGGAGGCGGTCAAGAGCGATGCATCCTCCGCCGTGGCTCATTATAATTTGGCGCTGGCGCTGGACAAGTCCGGTGACCATAAGACGGCGATCGAGCATTTTCACAAGGCCAAAGAGCTCGGAAAAGACAACCCGGAGATCCAACAGTCGGAAATCCTCCAGGCCCATCTGAAGAAACACTGAATCGTACGAGAATCCTCGCCGCGCGAGAGTCGGCAGCCAGGGTTGTCGACCGGCTCCGGCGCCACTGACTCGAACCGGGATCATCGCCGCGATGATGATCCCGGTTCATAATGGCCACCGTATCCGGCCATTCAACCTTAGTCGCGAGCCGCCTCCGCGTCAGCGCGACGCAAAACTGACCGATGAGATTGGACGGAAAAGTTGCGGTCGTCACGGGCAGTGGGCAGGGCATCGGCCGCTGCATCGCCTTACGGTTTGCCGAAGAAGGCGCACGTGTCGCCATCAATTATCCATATAACTCAAGCAAAGCGTTGCAGGTATTAGAGGAAATTGATGCTTCGGGCAGCCGAGCCGTCACGATTCAAGCGGATGTGACCATTCTGGAAGATACGCGCCGCCTTATCCAGGGAACGCTGGATCACTTCGGACAACTCGATATCGTCGTGAATAATGCCGGCATCGAGCGCAAGGCGCCCTTCTGGCAGGTCACGGAGCAGGATTACGATGCGGTCATGGACGTCAACGTCAAGGGCCTTTTTTTCGTGTCCCAAGCCGCGGTGAAACACTGGATCGACGCCAAGCGGCCGGGCAAAATCATCAACATCAGCTCGGTGCACGAAGAGATTCCGTTTCCTTCGTTCGCCTCGTATTGCGCGAGCAAAGGCGCGGTCCGCATGTTGACACGGAACCTGGCCGTTGAGCTGGGGCCGTTCGGCATTACGGTCAACGCCGTCGCGCCCGGTGCGATTCGGACGCCGATCAATAGGGAACTTTTGAACGACCCGGAGGAAATGTCCGCCTTGATCGGACAGATTCCGCTCGGGCGCCTAGGCGAGACCCAGGATGTCGCGGGAGTCGCCGCTTTTCTGGCCTCGGCGGACGCGGACTACGTTACAGGCTCCACCTATTTCGTTGACGGGGGTTTAACCTGGCATTACGAAGAGCAGTCGGGTTCGGAAACCGGGTATCAATCGGCCAAGCCGCCGCGCTAAACTGACCTGGATCTTCTCGACAGCCGCCGGAGGTCGCGCTCTCTCAAGAGATTATGGCATACCAGCCTATCGAACATTACGGGATTATCGGCAATATGCGGACCACCGCGCTGGTGGGCCGCAACGGCAGCATCGATTGGTTCTGCTTCCCTCATTTCGACTCTCCCAGCGTCTTTGCAGCCATTCTCGACGATCGCAAGGGAGGGCATTTTTGTATCGCCCCCGTCAACGACCAGGTCACCCATAAACAATTTTATTGGCCGGACACCAACCTCTTAATC
>DASSBQ010000325.1:0-9826 GCA_035698625.1 Nitrospiraceae bacterium | reverse complement strand
CGCCACTGCTGCCGTGATGCTCACCTTCATCATAATGCAGGATGCGGAGCGAAGAGGTCAAGCGAAGCAGTTCGTTATGCGCAAGACAAAATTCCCAGCGTCGCGGATGATGGTGGCGGAAATAATTGTCGATGAGAAAGGTTTCGTACAAGAGAAGGCCGCCTCCTTTCAACGCCTGCATCAATGGCGCAAAAAGCGGACGAAACAGGTAGAAGAACACGATGATGAGATCATACTGCTCGCACCCCAGGTCAGGAGGGCTCTCAGGGTGTTGTTCGAGATCGAGCGTTCGAGTCGTCAGGCCGGAGAGTGCGCGCGCTTGCGCGCTTGACCATAAGGCGCGCAGTGCCGTCTCGTCCCGGTCCAACGCCTCGACTTCCATTCCGCGCTGAAGCAGATAGAGACTATTCCGTCCCGTTCCTGCCGCCAAATCCAGGGCCTTGCCTTTCGATAGTCGATGGACCTGCTGCACCAGAAAGGATGCCGGGTCCGGATCGGTGGCAAGGTGCGGTCCTGCGGAGCGCGCTTTGTCGACCCGGACTCCGACCGAGCCGGCGATCGTTGATAACGGCGCATGAAGCTTCCTGAGCCAAATCCTTACCCGCTCAATTGGAAAGTCCGCAAAGAGCATGGCTGCGATTCGCTCGGCGAGATTCTCTAACAGCCGGCAGTGTTGCCGTGAGACGAGCGCCACGACCCGTTCCGCCACAGCGGCATAGTCCACCGTTTGTGCCAGATTGTCGGTTTCCGCCGCTTGGCCGGTGGGAAATTCAAGATCCAGATCGATCGCCAGTTTCTGCGGGCGTTCCCGTTCCGCTCGTTCCACCCCGCAATATCCCTCACATTCAAGCCGTTCGATTACGATCTGGCTGGCCATGCCCGGCATTGTCATGGATTGGATTTCATGCTGTCAAGAAACCGGCGAACTTGACTCACCTTTCAGGCGGCCCCTATAATTCGGGCATCTGACCAACCAAACAACTGATTCTCAAGGGAAATGGCGGAGTTCACTCACTTCAATGATGCGGGCCGGCCCCGGATGGTGGATGTCAGCGAAAAGGCATCGACCGAACGGATTGCCAGTGCCCAGGCCAAGGTATGGCTGGAGCCGGAAACGCTGGCAAAAATTCAGCACGGAAAGATCGCCAAGGGAGATGTGTTGGCTGTCGCCCAGGTGGCCGGGATCATGGGAGCGAAGAAGACCCCTGATCTCATTCCCATGTGCCATCCGATGGCATTGACCAGTGTCGATATCACGTTCAAAGAGGAATCCCGGCCGGACCCGGACGGGCGTTGCTCAATTGTGATTGTCGCGACGGCGAAGACTACGGGCCAGACCGGCGTCGAAATGGAAGCCATGACTGCTGTGTCGATCGCCGCCCTGACTATTTATGACATGTGTAAAGCAATCGATCGTGGCATGAGCTTCGGCGATATGCATCTCCTGTCCAAAGCAGGAGGCAAATCGGGAACATACATACGAGGAATGAAGAACGAGAAAGAGATGAAGAGGGGATAGCGTGGCATCATTGTTTTCCAAAACGTTCCAAAATTCTCTTTCCACGGTGTTGAATCCGAAGGCGTCATGACCACAGTTCGCTTATTCGGCATGACGAAAGCATTGGCGGGGAATCAAGAGACCCTGTCGTTCGATCTTACCGGCTCGCGGCTGGTGCGCGACCTTGTCGGCATGTTGGAAGCCCGGTATCCTCAAATCGGTGAACTCATCCACAAGAAGAAAATTCTGGTGTCGGTCAACCAGGAGATCGCCCACGAGGAGCTTGAAATCAAGGAAGGTGACGAAGTGGCGTTGTTGCCGCCCTTCGCAGGGGGAACCACTATGGGTGAGATAGACGGCGACTTAGTGCGCGTGCAACGAGAGAACTTTTCAATCGATGCGGAAATCGACCGCGTCCGGCGACGCTCCAAGCGTATCGGCGGCATCGCCGTATTTTTGGGAACCGCTCGGGATCGCTCAAAAGGCCGCGATGTCGAGAGTCTTACTTTCGAACATTATGAAGGCATGGCGCAGAGGAAACTTCGCGAGATTCGGGAGCGGGCTCTCAAGGATTTTGACGTCATCGAGGTCCTGTTGCTTCATCGCTACGGTGATATCGGGATCGGCGAAAATATCGTGCTGATCGTGATAGGGGCGGAACATCGGGCGCAGGCGTTTCAAGCCTGCAAATGGGCGATCGATGAGCTCAAGCAGATTACGCCGATCTGGAAACGCGAACAGACGCCGGAAGGCGATGTATGGGTTGAAGAACATCCATGAGCCGGCATTCCTCCAATGACAAGGCCGTGCCGGTGATCGATACGTTCGGCCGGCCGCTCCAGAGTCTGCGGCTGTCCGTCACGGATCGGTGTAATCTGCGCTGTAAGTACTGCATGCCGGAGGAGGATTACGCCTGGCTGCCCCGCGAAACCATTCTCACCCTTGAAGAAATGGCTCAGATCACGGAGATCTTTACCGATATCGGGGTCGATAAGGTACGACTAACCGGAGGAGAGCCTTTATTGCGTCGGGATCTGCCGCGGTTTGTCAGGATGTTGACTCAGAATCGCCGCATTACCGACATTGCGCTGACCACGAACGGCGTGCTGATGGCGGAGCAGGCGGCCGATCTGTATTACGCCGGTCTCCACCGGGTAACGGTGAGTCTGGATACGCTCCGAGCCGATCGGTTCCGCGCCCTGACCAAGCGCGACCTCCACCATCGGGTGTTTGAAGGAATCAAGGCCGTAGTGCAGGCGGGATTTTCCTCATTGAAGTTCGATACGGTCGTGATCAAGGGGTATAACGACGATGAACTGGTCGACATGATTGAGTATGGAAAGACGGTGAAGGCGGAAGTGCGCTTTATCGAGTACATGGATGTGGGCGGCGCCACCGATTGGTCCATGAGCCAAGTACTCTCCAGGTCCGACATGTTGGAGAGACTGGGCCGGCATTACGGCGGGGCGGAGCCCGTCATCGAAGACAGTACCGCTCCCGCCCAGCGATTCATCTTGCCGGACGGAACCACGTTTGGGATTATTCCGTCCACCACCATGCCCTTCTGCCGGACCTGTGACCGAAGCCGATTGACCGCGGACGGGATGTGGTACCTCTGTCTCTATGCGAAAGAAGGTCTGGATTTAAGGGCGCCTCTCCGATCCGGGCTTTCTCGCGGCGCCCTGACGGAAACAATTGTTTCCACCTGGCGACATCGTACCGATCGTGGCGCGGAAGAGCGAAAGGCGCTGGAGCCTCTTGGTTTACGGGAACAGCGTCTCATCGAGATCGGCAAGTTGCGCGAAGATCCCCACCTCGAAATGCATGCCCGCGGGGGATGACGGATACAAGGCTGCGTTCAAGATGCCGTCGTCCCTGATCAGTTGCTTCCGGAGGTGACATGGTCGATTCTCAAGGGCTCACAATTATGGGGCTGGGCTTCGTGCTGGGTCTTCGGCATGCCCTCGATGCCGACCATATCGTCGCCGTCTCTACGGTTCTCGCCGAACGCCCCAGCCTTCGGGCGTCCGGCGCGGTCGGATTGTTCTGGGGACTGGGCCATACTCTCATGTTGTTGCTGGTCGGCGTCTGCGTGCTGGCGCTGCGCGTTTCTATTCCGGAATATCTGGCGGCGACGTTTGAATTCCTGGTGGGGGTCATGTTGATCGTATTGGGTGTGACCCTGGCGCGCCGTCTATATCGGGAGGAGTGGCATGTCCACCCGCATGAGCATGGCGGCCGGCGCCATTTGCATCTCCACCGGCATACTCTCCATCAGGATCACACACATGGTCATTGGTTCCAGCAAGCACGCCGGCCGCTGTTGATCGGCATGGCGCATGGATTGGCCGGGTCGGCCGCGCTGTTGCTGATCGTCATTGCCGGGGCCGGCACGTTCGTTCAGGGAGTCGGATATATCGTGGTCTTTGGCATAGGCTCTATCGCGGGCATGGTCGCCGTCGGCACGGCGATCAGCCTTCCGTTTGTATTGTCCCGCTCGGTCGGGCGCGGCGCGTTTATCGCCGTTCAGGGGCTTGCCAGCCTGTCCAGCATCGGTCTTGGCTTGCTGATGATGTGGCGACTCAGTCTCGGTGAATCGGGCTTCTGAACCGCATGCCGTCCTCGGTTTGGTTCAGCGCTGAAGTTTTCTTCTCTACTTTCATCCTGTGCGGAACAGTCTCAATTCCGCGTGCGCGTCCCGGGCAGGTGTGTTATTCTCCCACTCGCTCGGATGTTGCGCGCGACGGATTGAGCATCATAGACCGATACCAGAGCGATGTTGTGATGGTTCGTGTACTCGGTTGCCATGGTTGCGAGCAGTCAATGGCGGTTATGCAGGTTCCGCGCGCAGTCTGGCACCCGCCGATTTCTATTGAACGCCATTGTGTGGTGGGATGCAGGAACCGCAGGCTTGCGTTTCCGCCTCCATGAGTAACGACCGACCCGAGCGGTTCTTTGACACGTCTTCTCTTTGATCATATCCGAGATTCCGACACTCGCCGATGATCTGACCGGGAGATTGAAGTGACCTGGGAGTGTTCTAAAAGGTACGAATCGCGACTCAATGCGGAGGTCTAGCCGGACTTGTTCAGAATTCCCAATGAACGGTAACGGTATCCGTTTCTTCGTACATTGTCTCCCGTGCCGGATGGGGAGGATTGCGCGCGCGGAGCTTTTGGGATTCGGAAGAAGGACTAGGCGTTTCTCACATGTAGGGTGATATATGGCGTGGTTCAAGAAAAGTAAGGCGCAGGAAGCCGAAGGGCCGAAACGAAATAAGGGCGCGGAAGGTATGTGGCTGAAATGCAACCATTGCCGCGAGATCGTGTACCGCAAAGAAGTGGACCGGAATAACAAGGTGTGTCCGAAATGCGAGTATCATTTCCCTATTTCGGTCATCGAACGCATTAATCTCCTCATCGATCTCGGCACGTTCAAAGAGTGGGATGGCGATCTGGAGCCCCAGGATCCGTTGAACTTCCATGATACCCGGTCGTACCGGGAACGGATCAAGTTGCAACAGGACAAGACCGGTCGCAAGGATGCGATGGTAATCGGAGAAGGATTGATCAACGCCCGCAAAGTGGCGCTATGCGTCTTCGATTTTAGCTTTATGGGCGGCAGTATGGGCTCCGTCGTCGGCGAAAAAATCTGCCGCGCCGTTGATCGCGCATTGGCTGGTCGGCTGCCGTTGATCCTGGTCACGGCCTCCGGGGGCGCGCGGATGCAGGAAGGAATCTTGTCTCTGATGCAAATGGCAAAGACGTCCGCTGCCGTCGCCAAACTGGGAGAAGCCAAGCTGCCGTTCGTCTCTATCCTTGCGGATCCCACGTTCGGCGGCGTGACAGCTAGTGTCGCCATGCTCGGAGATGTTATTATCGCCGAACCAAAAGCGCTGATCGGATTTGCAGGCCCTCGGGTCATCGAGCAAACCATCAAACAACAATTGCCTGACCAGTTTCAGCGGGCGGAATTCCTTCTGGAGCACGGCATGGTGGACATGATAATCGAACGAAAGCATCTCAAAGAAGCGGTCAGCACGCTGGTCAGTCACTTCTAAGGCTATTTCCTTCCTCGGATCTCGGTAATGATCTATTCGTCTGCGGTTGAGTATCTGTACGGCCTTCAAAAACACGGTATCAAGTTGGGGCTGGCCGGTATTCGTACGATCCTGTCCCGCCTGGATCATCCGGAACGGCGGTATTGGTCCATTCACATTGCCGGAACAAATGGAAAAGGTTCCACGGCGGCGATGGCGGCTTCCATGCTCATGGCGGCTGACTATCGGGTGGGTCTGTACACATCGCCTCATTTGGTGGATTTTCGTGAGCGAATGCGTGTGGATGGCGCCATGATTCCTGAGCGTCTTGTCGCCGATTTGGTCGCGCGCATCAAGGGGGTGATGGGCACCGATCCGCCATTGACGTTCTTCGAATTCACGACCGCTCTGGCGTTCCAGTATTTTGCGGACGCGCAGGTGGATGTGGCCGTGGTTGAAGTCGGGATGGGGGGCCGCTTCGACGCTACCAACGTCGTGGAACCGGTTGCGACGGCCGTTACGACCATCTCAATGGATCATGAAGACTACCTGGGCCATACCATCGAGCAAATCGCCTTTGAAAAGGCGGGCATTATCAAACCGGGGATTCCGGTGATCTCTGGACGGCTCAATGCGGAGGCCGCGGACATTATCCAAGAAGCGGCGAAGAGACAGGCTGCACCGTTCCATCGACTCGGGAGTGGATTCGACGTACAAGGCGAGACGGCCGCCTTCGACTATTCAGGTCTCGGCACAAGCCATCACGGTTTGTCGTGCCCGTTACTGGGACGGCACCAACTCGACAATGCCGCCTGTGCAATCGCGCTGGTGCAGGTCGCGGAACGGTCAGGATTGCGGGTGCCGGCCGCGGCTATCAGAAACGGCCTTGGATCGACGCAATGGGAAGGGCGGCTGGAAGTGGTGGATCGGAATCCCACCGTGGTCTTGGACGGAGCCCATAATCCCGAGGCCGCCGGCGTGTTGGCGGCATTTCTTGCCGACTTCCGCGCGTCGCATCCGGGAAGTCGTGTGGCGTTGGTTCTCGGCATGATGCGTGATAAGGCTCATCGTGCTTTTCTGCAAACCCTCTTGCCCTCTATCGACGAGTTGATAGTGACGCAAGCCGCGATACCACGGGCAGCATCTGTCCTGGAACTTCGTGAAAGCCTGGTCGATCTCATGCCGTCGATGCAGATGGCCGCGAATCCCGGCGATGCCTTATCCCTCGCTCGTCGTTTCGTGAGACCGGTTGATCTCATCTGTGTTGCCGGATCCTTAATGCTCGTGGGTGATCTGAAGGCGTTGCTCCGCGGGTGGACCCTTTCACCCGTTCGTGGCTGAGATGGGGCAGCGCCGCCGTCCCTTCCTGGCTGCGGCTTTGGCGGCTTATCTGGCCCTGGGTGCTTCTCTCGGTGCATTGCTCTTCATTTCGGAAGAGCAGGCCGGCGCCGAATCCAATGCCACGGCTCAGCCGGGGACCGGCCAACCGCTGAACATTACCGCCGACCGCATTGATTATCTGCAGGAATTGGAGGTCTATGAGGCCGAAGGATCGGTGGTGATTACCCAAGGCTCGCTGCGCCTGACGGCCGACCATGTGACCATCCGGCCCCTTTCCGGCCTCTTGATCGCGGTCGGACATGCCCGGCTTGGAGATTCGACTGCAGATGCGGCAGCCGAACGGCTGGAACTCAACGTAAACACCGAAGCAGGTATTCTGACCAACGGATCTTTGTACATCAGGCCGAGCAATTCATATTTGACCGGCAGGCTCTTGCAGCGGTTTTCAGAAGATCATTATCGGATCAAGGACGGTACGTTTACGAATTGTGACGCGAAGGACGGAGAGATTCCGGCCTGGCGCTTTCAATTCGATGATCTCGACGTCAATACGGGAGAAAGCGTCGCCATGAAGGGCGGATGGCTGTGTGTGAATGATCGCCGGGTCGTTCCGATTCCGACTCTCACGTATCCGTTGACCACCAGGCGAAGCGGGTTCCTTATCCCGTCACCGGGATATGATAATCGATTTGGCCTGCATTATCAGCAAGCGTACTTTTGGGCCATCAACCCGAGTCAGGATTTGACGATTGCGCCCTCTTACTTTTCCAACTTGGGTTACGGCAGTGATTTCGACTACCGGTATTTCCTTGACCGGAAATCCAGAGGGCGTTGGTTTGTCAGTGCCCTTCAGCAGACGGAATTGCCGAATGTCTCCGGCGTAGATCAAAACGCCTCCGATGCCAGACGCGTTCGGGCACTCATCAGCGGCACCCATATTCAGCAAGTGACGCCGACGCTTCTGATCCAGGGACAAGTTTCATTGGTGTCGGATCGGGAATACTGACAACAACTCAGCAATTCCGGTGCGCAACGGGCGGCACCGAGCGGCGAGTCAACGTTCCTCGGTACGCAGAAACTGCCGTACGGCAATGCCTATATGCTCGCTCAGTATCTGCAGCCGCTCAATTTTGGCGGTCCGGATACCTTTCAGCGGTTGCCGGAAATTGGATATGTCCTGCCCAATACAGCGCCGACCACCCTGCCGTTTCTAGTGAATTTTGACGGCAATTTCGTCAATTTTTATCGCGATCAGGGATTCACCTTGAATCGCATGGATATTGTGCCGGGGTTGACCACCGATATTATGGATATCGGACATGTTATTGGTGTCGCGCCACATTTCAAGTTCCGAGAGGTGTATTACACCAGAGGCGCGCAGACCAGCGATACAATTCGTCGCGAAACATTCTGGGCCGCTCTGGAGGCGACATCCAAGCTTAGCCGCCGATTCGGTCAGAGCCAAGGCGGCACGTTCTTGCACACCATCGAGCCCAGTGTCATATACGAGTATGTTCCGGCTTCCGACCAATCTCAGATTGCACAAATTGATCAGGTGGACGATTTGCCGAAGAAAAACCTGTTGACCTACGCCATTCGCAGCCGATTGCTGGAACAAAAAGTGAACGGCAAATCGTTCAATTGGCTGGATCTGACACTGGCCCAAAGCTATCACGTCGGCGGGGTGCAAACGCGGGCTCGGGAATTTACGCCTGGGGTTCTCCCATTTCTCGGCACGGTGACGCAACCTCTGCAGCCCGCTACCGTGGACATTCAAGGGAAAAGATTTTCCGACTTTTGGTTGCGGGCCGTCGTGGGAAACACCGCGCCCGAGTTCTTCCGTCCGCCGAGTCTCACGACGAATTTCGACCAGTCGCCCATGGGAGGGCAACTGCTTCCGCCGAGAAACCAATATCTCATTGCAGATGCGTTCTTTGACCCCTATCGCGGCACGTTCAGTCAATGGAACACGGACTTTCGCGTGCAGCAATCGAACTATTGGTATGTTGAGGTCGGACAACGCTATGCGCGGGACGGCAATCGAGTCAGGCGAGGCGATGTATGGAATCCCATATCCTTTAACGAAGTCTTCGCCCCCACCGCTGAAGTCCAATTTGTCACTGCCGGCGGCGGTTTTCGGACTCCCTGGGGATGGACGATCGGCGCAAAAGGCTATTACGATGTCAAGAACGGCAGAAGCCCTGAATATGATGTGGTCGGACTGTATCAGAACCCATGTAAATGCTGGTCTCTTGGACTATATTATCTCCAGTTTCCCGATAGGGCTCAGTACAGCTTTATGTTCAGTATGACCGGGATCGGATGGACAGAGAATTTCGGCACCACCGTGTTAAGAAATGTGCTGGGACCTCTTCTGGTGGGAGAACGAGGGCTGCCGTGGCCGGCGCCCGGGGGGCCGTATGGACGCGCCGAAACATCGTTGCCGGTGCCGTCGATGCCAGGCCTGCGATGAGAAAGCCTCCCGTTCCGCGGCAATCAATGGAGTCAGCTATGTGCAGCATGACCGGAATTGGCAACCCCTTGCATAGCGGGCCCGCTGGTCGGGTAATGCTTTATGTTCTGGGATTGGTCTGGTGGACTTTGGCATGGTGGGTCGTGGCGGTGGAAGTGAAAGCGGAGGAATCGCTGTCCCATCTTCAGCGGGCCAAAATATTTTTGCAAGCCGCAGATTACCGACGAGCAATCGACGCCTGCCAGGAAGAGATCCGTGTTCGCCCTTCGGCCGCCGCCTACGTGTACTTGACATATGTCTATCTTGCCCTGGATCAGTATCTCAATCACTTGGCGGAAACCGATCAATGGGTCACGGTTG
The DNA here is from genome assembly GCA_035698625.1 of Nitrospiraceae bacterium. GTDB lineage: Bacteria > Nitrospirota > Nitrospiria > Nitrospirales > Nitrospiraceae > DASSBQ01. Next base: position 115 of record DASSBQ010000325.1, on the reverse strand, counting down.
AACTGGTTTATCTCAATCTCGCCTCTGGACGGGTTGAAGACTTAACGGATCCGCCTGACGTGTTGGCACGCATTGCGAAAGAAGTCGTCCAGCAGGCGTTGCAGCGACAAGCAGA
>DASSBQ010000324.1:0-8278 GCA_035698625.1 Nitrospiraceae bacterium | reverse complement strand
TTGACTATTTAACAAGCAATATTTTGGGCTGAGCTGGAGAGCGGCCCCACTTCGCCCACCCATCCATCCAGCGTTGACAAAGAAGATCACAATTGGACGGCCGTGCGGGGCTATCTCTGAGCCAGGTGAAATTGGTATCGTGGCGGCCGAACATTCAGCGAACCGGAACGAGACCGATTAACCTGACTCTTTCTCACAGGGCCAATGGAAATCGGTGGTTGGCCTGCTGATAGTGTGCATCAATGGTAAAAGGCATGGAAATCGGCGTGATGCTGATCGCACTGGTTCCGTTGCTGCCTCTATTGACGGCACTCATCATCCTGGTTGCTGAGCGCGGGACTCAATACGAACGGGCAAAGCTTGGTGTTCTGCCTTTGGCGGCTTCGTTTGTCGGCTCCTTCATGACGCTGGTGATGGTCGCGTCTCAGGGAGCCGTCAATATCCGATTCTATGACCCATCGTCCATCGCGAATCTTGCTCTCCCACTAGGCTTCTACGTCGACCGCCTCAGCGCGGTGATGATGGTTCTCATCACAGGAGTCTCCACCCTCATTTATTGCTATTCCATCGGCTATATGTATCAGGACCGCGGCTATCGCCGATATCTCGGCATGCTCGCCATCACGACATCGGTGCTGCTCTGCATGGTATCCAGCGCCAATCTCATGATGCTGTTCGTCTTCTGGCAGATTCTGTCGTGGCTCTTGTTTCTGCTGGCGCACAATCACGCGCATCCCGCTACGCTCGCCGGGGCGTTCAATACCTTCACGCTTTTGCGGGCCTGCGACGTGGGTTTTCTGGCCGGCATCATCCTGGCCTACTCGCTCTACGGTACCATCGAATTTCAGACGCTCTTTATCCGCGCCGCCGAGAACCCCGTCACCCTGTCTCTCTGGCCGGCGGTCGGGTGGGAAATAAGCGGCGTCACGGCTGTGACGCTGCTCATGTTCATCGGCGCCATGGGCAAATCGGCTCAGTTTCCGATCCACATTTGGCTTCCGCGTTCACTCTATGCGCCGACGCCGGTTCACGCGCTGCTGCACGCGGGCATCATCAATGCCGGCGGGTTTTTGCTGAACCGTCTTGCCCCGCTCTATGGCCAGAGTCCGGCGACCTTACATGTGGTGTTTGTCATCGGAACACTGACGGCTATCCTCGGCGCCACCATGATGCTGACGCAGAACGACATCAAGAAGACGCTCGGTTTTTCGACCATCGGGCAAATGGGCTACATGATCATGGAATGCGGCTTGGGCGCCTTTTCGCTCGCCGTGTTTCATCTCATCGCGCACGGGTTGTTCAAGGCCACCGTCTTCTTGAATTGCGCCAATGTCATCCACAAGGCCCGCCAAGAGCCATCATTCCCGCAGATTGACCGCCAAGCGGAAGAGGGCAAATTCTCCAATCTCACCTGGTCCACTGGATTCTTGACGACGCTGCTGCTGCCGCTCGTGATTCTGCTGGTTACTCATGGGGTCCTCCACATTCCGCTACTTGAATCGCAGGGAACGGTGATTTTCCTGTTCTTCATCTGGGTCACATCCGCGCAAGCCATTCTTTCCTTGACCCGCATTCGCGCCGTCGCCTCGTGGAAGGTGTCCGCCGCCATGCTCGTGACCTTGCTGTTCGTCGTCTTCACCTATCTCTTCGCGGTGGAGAGTTTCACGCACTTTCTTTACCCCAATCCGGAAGAGGTGGCCTCGTACTTCAGGGCCGCCGCGCTTCCGGGATGGCTTTTCGACGTCCTGGTGGCGGGAATGACTCTGTTGATCGTGCTCGGTTGGTTCTACCTTTACGCCCATGCGCACGGAAGGATCTTTCATATCCCGGCGTGGGTCGAGACTCTCATGGCCCGGCTGTATGTGGTATTCATGAATCGGCTCTACGTTGACCTGCTCTATCTCAAGGTAGGCCGGATGGTTACGCTGGTTGCCCATCGCCTGGAAAAACGGCTGTCGTGATGCCGGCCCATTTAACGGAACGAGGCTCATGATGCAGGCTTGGATGACGCCATGGCTGCTCATCGCCATTTGTTCTATCGGGGCGGCATTCGCCTTCTTGATGCGGTCTTCACTCTCGCGGATGAAGACCGTGGCCCTATCGACCACGGTGACGAGCCTGCTCGCCGTTATCGCGTCATCCGCTCTCAATGAATCGCTTCCGGGCATGCCGTTCCTTTGGTTGCTTCCACTGGCGGCATTCCTCTCGCTGCTCGGACAGCCGGTGCATCAGGAGAACCGTATCGCCTGGTTGATGACATTAGTGCTGTTAGGAATCGGGCTGGGAATCCTGACGGCGCAGGAGCCGGTCCGACAAGTTCTGCTGGTGGCGCTGCTCGGCGCGCTGGGTGCCTTGCTCTATCGCCATCATGTGTCACGCCATCAAAGCAGCATGATGCCCGACGTCTGGAGAGGCCTGGGAGCGTTCCTTGTGGGCATGGTCTCCGCCGTGCTGACCCTTGTCCTTCCGTTCCCGGGATCAGCAGTTGCAACCTTGGTGGCCTGCGCAACCTTGTTGCCTTTGTTTCCGCTGCACGGAGGCTTTATCGCCGTACTGACCGGCCTGCCGGGAAATCTTCCCGCATTTCTTATATTGCTCTTGCCCGCACTCGGATTTCACACGCTCGTCCTTGTGCTCCCCAACCTGACCGCGACGATGCTTCGCACCGCAATGCTCCTCGCGCTGACCGGCGCTTGCTATGCCTCGCTTCGCGCGCTGATACAGTCTCAGCCGCTGCCTCGCCTGGGTTACGCCGGTCTTTCCTTTTTGTCGCTGCTCTGGTGGTATGTCGCGGACACCGGCGCCGCTCCGCAGTCGGCGGCCGTATATCTCAGCGCCGTGAGTCTCTCCATGAGCGGGCTGCTACTGGCTTGGTATTCGATCCGGGCTCGCTATGGCGACATCGACCTGCGGGCCGTGGGGGGCCTGGCCTACCCGATGCCCCGCTTCAGCACGCTGCTGGCACTCCTGGGGCTTGCCGCCTTGGGCATGCCGCCCTTTGGCGTGTTTTCCGGTTTCATAGGTCTGCTGCTCAATCCTGCTTTCAGTCCCTCGGGATCTTTCATCATCGTCATGATCATCTGGCTCAGCGCATCCTGGTATGTCATGGATTTGGTGCAAGAGTTGGTGTTCGGCCCGCAACGGTCGGATATGCGGTATGAAGATTTGCGACGGACGGAATTTGTTTCTCTGCTGACGCTGATTCTGCTACTGCTGATTCTCGGCATCGCACCCTCTCCATTTTTTCAGCCGGACGGCCTGATGCCTCCGGTTACCGCGGCAACGAAGAGTGTGACATGGAATCCTTGAATACCGGCGATTCCAGACCCGATCTCGAAGCCCGCCGCATGGAGCTCCGCGGAACGATTCGGCTTGCGAGCGAGGTGATCGCGCAGTATTGGCCCATGCGGACCTTCGTTCATCATAATCCTCTGCATAGTTTGGAATATCTTCCGTTCGCCGAAACCGTGCGTCGCGGCCGGCAGTATGTGGGAGGCAGCGGTTATTTGCCCGGTGAGATGTACCGGCGCTATCTGAAGTCCGGCAGGATCCTGGTTCGCCATATCGACGATGCCGTGGCGCCGCTGGCGCGTGAGCACGATGTGTCCCTCGGCCCCTGCCGCATTTCGCACCGCGAGGTCCTGCGGGCCTGCTTGACCCATGAATTGTGCGTGTCCGCGGAGGAACCGCTGGATCGTCTGATGGACTTCGATCCGAACGAGGAGCAGGTCGAAAGCCTGGCCGAGCGCCTGATTTCGTTCTCCTTTCCGACCGTCAAGGAGCAAATGGCCACCATGATCCGCGAGGACCTGGCAGCGTTGGGACGACACACGACGCTGTCGAGCTGGTGCGATCGTACGTTGGGTACTCAAATCGTTCAACAGATCAACGACGAACTTATCAAGTGGTGCGAAGCCTTTCTCGACGAGGGCCATGCCACTTGGTCGATGCCGAAACGCGATGAAGGTCTTTATGCCGCGTGGAAAAGGCTGGCTGAGAAAGAATGGGCAACCTGCGGCATCGCTGAAAGCCGGCGAAAGATTGCGTCGCTGCCCGACCATCCCGAGGACGCGGTCTTGGACTGCCTTGAAGCCTTGGCAATCCCGGTGGAATTCCGGCAGGACTACCTCGCGCTTCAACTGGCCGCTCTGCCCGGCTGGGCCGGGTTTATTAAGTGGCGCGCGGAAGAACACGGCTATCCATGGCAACAGGCCCACCCGGTCGGATTGGTCAAATTCCTCGCGGTTCGTTTGTGGTATGTGCGCGAACTGGTCGGGAAAGCTTGCCGAGAGGAGTTGGGGATCCAGGGAAACTATCGCGCGGTCTCGACCTACATGGAGCAGCACCCCAACGCCTACTTCATGCGCAAAGAACGGGCCGCGGCAAGGCTACCGGCGGTCTACGCCGAGCGGGTCGATCGGCTTCATGCCAGGACACGCGACAGCCGTGAAGAAGCGTCGGCTCTCTCCCACGAATGGGAACAGCTGACAACCCGATATCAGATGGAATATGGACCGCGCCACGAACAAGCCGCGCGGCGGACGATAGCTCGGCGACTCTTGATGCTCGCCCAGGCGCTTGAGATCGTTCCGACGGTCTTCATGGAAAGTTCATCCGCTCAGCTCAAGGTGCTCGCCGACTGGATTGACGGCTTTCCGGAATCGGCCCATGGTCCCGTCTGGCTGAAGGCGCTTGAGGCAGGGTATCAGGACCAACTGTTCGATATGCTTCTGCGCGCACCGGCCCCACCCCAGTCGGCCGCTCCCGAAGATCAGCCGCCCGTACGGCCCCATTCACAATCGGTCTTCTGCATCGATGTACGGTCCGAGCCATTCCGCCGCCATTTGGAATCGACCGGCGCGAACGACACCTATGGCTTCGCCGGATTTTTTGCCGTCTTTATCCGCTATCGCGCTTGGGGCAAAGAGCACGAGACCGAGCAGTTCCCCGTGATCATGCGCGCCAAGAACGAAGTGCGCGAGATTCCCCGCAGCTACCTCGATCACTATCTGTCCAAGCACCAATCACGCGCCAAGCTGATTCATGCCGGACATACCCTGCTGCACGACCTGAAAGAGAATGTCGTCACCCCGTATGTCATGGTGGAGTCATTGGGATGGTTTTACGGCCTTCCCATCGTTGGAAAGACGATCGTTCCCGACTGGTACAAACGCATGACCGGCTGGATACGCGAATTCTTTGTGCCGCCGATCGCGACCAGCGTGACCGTCGACAAACTGTCTCCGGCTGAAACCGAGGAGATGGTGGGATCCGAACACCGGGCGGTGATTTGGAAGGCGCTGCGCGACCGGTTCGGCCTCCGCGGCTCGCGGATCGATCCGGAATTCGTCGAAGCGCTGCGCCGACGTTCCTTGGATGAGGATGCGCCGGTCGAGCCGTTCTTGAGTCAGGCCGCCAAACGGGCCGACCTGACGCCGGAGCAGTTAACGGCTTTTGTCCATGAGCTGCGCGAAGATCATCGGATCAATCGGCGGGCAGCGGCTCGCCAGAAAGAGAAAATCACGCGGACCGGGTTCACGCTTGAGGAGCAAGTCATCACGGTGGAAACCGCGTTGCGTATGATGGGATTGGTCCGAAACTTCGCGCGGCTCGTGTTTTTCTGCGCGCACGGCAGCACCACGGAGAACAACCCCTTCGAATCGGCCTTGGATTGCGGCGCCTGCGGCGGCAACGAGGGAAAGCCCAACGCGCGCGTCATAGCCGCGATGGCGAACCGGCCGCCGGTCAGGGAAGGATTGGCAAGACGCGGCATCGAGCTTCCATCGGACACACACTTTCTGGCGGGTCAAGTGGATACCACGACCGACGACGTGCAGCTCTTCGACCTGGAAGACGTGCCGCCGACCCACCGCAAGGATGTAAGCAGGCTGCTCGAAGACTTGCGGGAGGCGGCTCAGCTCACGAGCCGGGAACGTTGTACCCGGTTTCCCGAAATAAAGACCGCATTATCACCGTCGCAGGCCTTGGCCTGCGTGAGGAAGCGCAGCGCGGACTGGAGCCAGGTGCGGCCTGAATGGGGCCTGTCCGGCAATACCACCTTCTTCATCGGCCGGCGGGACCTCACCAAAGGCTTGAATTTGGCCGGCCGGGTCTTCCTCCATTCCTATGACCATCGGGAGGATCCGACGGACCGCCTCCTCGAGGTTGTGCTGACCGGGCCGCAGGTGGTGGCCCAATGGATCAATATGGAGCATTATTTTTCGGCCGTGGACAATGAGGTGTATGGAGGCGGCAGCAAGATTTATCACAACGTCGTCGGCCGCCTCGGTATTATGTCCGGCCCGTGGAGCGATCTGAGGCTCGGGTTGGCCAGGCAGACCGTCATGAATGACGACATGCCCTATCATGAACCCATGCGGCTGTTGACGTTGGTCGAGGCGTCCCGCGCGCGCATAGAAAAACTCATCGCACGTCACGAAATCCTACAACATTTCTATCACAACGAATGGGTGCGCTTGGCCGCGCTGGACCCGGAAGACGGAACCTGGTACTGCTACATGCCATGGGGTGTGTGGCAACGGGTCAGGACCTTCCAAGACGAGTAGAGCGGCAGCCGGCGTCGCCCCAGTTTATGTGCCTCGGACGAGCTGTAAAGGAGTGGAACCATGGGCGGACTGACATTGCATCCCATGAAAGAAATCCGTGTCATCGTGTCGGGAGACAATCGGCCTTTTGTGACCGATTTGCTGGATCGGGTTCAGGCGACCGGGTATACCATTATCGGCAATGTTTCAGGGAAGGGGCACCACGGCGTGCGCGAAGCCCATTTCATGTTCAGTGAACAGGAAAGCTTAGTGATGATCATGACCGTGGTGCCGGAAGAAAAAGTGGAGCCCATTCTGGCCGGGCTTCGCCCGCTGTTTGACCGATATTCCGGTGTCATGTTCGTTTCCGATGTCACTGTGAGCCGGAACGAGTACTTCGGAAAGAAAGCAGCGAACCCCTGATATTTGAGACCTGGCTCGCCGGACCCCGAGGCAGGCTCGGCCTACCTTGTCTTCTCTCATGTGATTGTCTAGAATGAGGCCTCTCGCGATTGAACGGCCGGAGGACATAGTGAAGGGTTTACGATTCGAGCGGATTGGAAAAGACCGACATTACAATCTTATTTTCCACATCGGCAGCACCTACGTACCGGTCAGTGATGAGACGATCGAAGAACTTAAGGGAAACAGCCTCCTGCCCGCCGAACGCTTCCTTGATGTCCTGCTCGACAAGATCGGCTATTCCTCCTATCTGAAAGAACAGATTCGCACGGAACTCGAAACCGCCGGCGATCCCACGACGCAGATCACCGTCCTCCAAGGGGCGGTCCGAGACCTTTAAAGCCCAGGTTCGATTCTGCCTGCCACTTGAGCGCTTTACCAGCCGCGTTGAAATGTCTTTGATGGTTAAATTCGCCACTGATTCCTTCTCAACTGTCATGGTATTTGCGCAGCCACGATGGTCCTGGACGATCAAGGAAGAACCGCCTCTTCCTGGTCCTGTGCTGTCTGAGTGTTCACTCCTCAACTCCCCTAAATGGGTTTGACGATGTAGAAGAATGTAGCTACACTCCTACCGTTTTCTCTGTTGTGTCTCATGCCTCTAGAACGAAATCGCGTTAACTCGCCATCGTTCAACAACAAAGCCAAACTTCCATTTGAACTTCGCCTCAAGGATTTCGACATGGCGATGCAAGACGTTTATGACTTCTTTTACGACGTTAATCGAGGGCTGGTACAGCGCGGTCTCTTACGCCTCGATGATATGCTGCGTCCGGCAATCATGTCGGGTTTGCTCTCCGACATGCTCACGGCAAGTCTCGCCAAACATTCTCGAACTCTCACAGTAAATCTGTATCATAACGGTCATCCCGACTTGGTTGTGAATGGAGTGGTATCCAGGCAATAAGGTTAGCGCCGGTGTAGACGAGTTGAGATCAAGACGACTCGCAAATCAGGTGGGGCGGTCGACACACATGGTGCCCGTGACCAATGGATGTGCGTATTCGTCTACGCAGTAGATTGCGCCACAGAACCGGCGAGGAATAGGGAGCCGATGACCTTCACCGAGATCTATCTTGCCAAGGTTACTTTAGAGGATTTTCGCAAAAACCCACGTGGAGAACTCGGGACTCGGACCGCAACTCTCCACAAACAAGGGGTCGAGAAATTACGCGAAAATTGGATCTACATGCTGAATAAGTGATGGTTTCCATTCTTGAACACCGCAAGCTTTGGCAGCGCAAGGCGAGCCATGTCGAAGTAGTGACGGT
>DASSBQ010000323.1:0-27647 GCA_035698625.1 Nitrospiraceae bacterium | reverse complement strand
GCCCCATCCTCCTTCAGCTCCCGCCGAACCTCAAACAAAATCTCGATCGCCTGGATCGGTTCTTAACAGCGCTGTCCACTGAGCGCCGCTGGGCCATCGAGTTCCGCCATGAGAGCTGGCATACAAAAGAGACGGAGGAGGTGTTGCGCCGTCACCGTATCGCCTGGGCCGCGGTCGAAATGGATGATCGCCAAGCCGAGCATCGCGACACGGCTGATTTTCTCTACGCCCGCTTACGGCAAAGCGAATATGGCGAGGAGGACTTACGGAAGTGGGCCAGACGATTGATCGAGACACGGGAGAAAGGGATGGACTGCTTCGTATATTGCAAACACGAAGACGAGGGCTCGCCCTGGATCTGGGCGGATCATCTGAGGGAACTTACCGGCTCACCGACACGCTAACGCGCCGGCATCATCGGCAACTCGCGCACTCCTTCTGCTTCCCGCTGAATGCGGGAACGTTCCGCTCTGGATGATTCCAGGACATTGTGCAACATCTCGTCCGTCAGCTGCGTCAGCTCCGCAGCCGCCTCCTTCATCTCGGCATGTTCTACCGCGCGTGACAACACTTCGGCGTTCGTGGCACCCCTTTTCCTTCCAAGGAACGGCTTGATAATCAGATACACCACATCACGCACCGGCATGTACCGGAGAAACCGGCGAAGCAAGCGATAGGTCTGGAGCGGATAATGGAGGAGCTTGTAGAGAAACAACCGCTTGAGGCCTTGCTGGCGCACATCGTTGATCGTTTCCCCCGCCAGGCAGGTGGGATCGATTTCGGAGCATTTGAAATACTTGTACCAATCCCTCGCATCGCTCACCAAGCCGCGCTTCAGATACTCTTGCCAAAGCGGGGTGCCGCGATACACACAGAGCCGGTTGAAGCCGAAGGTATCGAGCGGCAATTTGGACGCAAAATCAAATGTCGCCCGCATGTCCTCAACCGTTTCATCGGGATTGCCGACCGTGAAAAAGCCGTGCACGATCTCGATACCGGCCTTTTTCGCATTCGCGACGGCCATGGTCACCTCCTCCAATGTTTGCTCCTTCTTGAGGCGATCCAGAATTTTCTGACTGCCGCTTTCGATACCAAACATGACCGTCCGGCAATGAGCCTTCGCCATCGCGGGGAAGAGATGCTGCGCAACAGAGTCCACCCGTCCTTCAATGCCCCATTGGATCGTTAAGCCTGCCTCCATGATCCCATTGCAGATGGCCTCGATACGCTTGGGCTGCAAGAGAAAATGATCGTCGACGAAGTACACAGATCCGTAGCCATGCGCTTCGAGATGCTTCAGTTCGTCGACAACATGCTGCGCGCTCCTCGCCCGCCATTTTCCCTCGTTGAAGATAGGAATATCACAGAAGATACAGGGCCATGGGCAGCCACGCGACGTTTGCATCGTGGTGAACCGTTCCATGGACAGCACGGCCGGCACGTCGAGGGGCATGGACTCGACGAAATCGAGCGGAAGGCCCTCCCGGTCTGGAAATGGCCATTGGTCCAATCGGCGCTCAATCGAACGATTTGCATTTTCAATGACACGGCCGTCCTTGGCCCAGGTCAACCCGGCGACCCCTTCCGGGTCATGCAGGTGATCCACCAAATCGAGAAGAAGCTGTTCACCATCCCCGCGGCACACAAAGTCGACCTCGGGGCACTGTAATTTCACCAAGCCTGAGTTGAGCGTCGCAAAGACCCCTCCGAACGCGAGCTTCACTGCCGAATTTGCCGCACGGATTTGTCGCGCGAGCATCTTGGCATAGGGATAGCTCGTCGTGCTGAGGAAGCTGAGTCCCACAAGCGCCGGCTGCCGCATCTGAATCTCGTGAATGATCGCCTCATTCGGGGTCTCCGGATTGGCCTGATCAAACAAGACGCATTCATGCCCGGCTTCCTTGAGCACGGCTGAGAGCGACATGATGCCGATGGGGGGAAATCCCATCACGCGTATTCGGCCGTTCTTGGCGCGAGTTTTCGCCGGAAGCGCATAGAACTGAGGATCGCGGATATGGATGAGAAAGACGAGCATCAAGGTCTCCATTGGGCTGCGACAACGCAACGGCAGAACGGTGTGGCCTGCGCCGGCGTTTTCGGTGAAAGGAAGGAGTTGGAATTAGATGGTAGGCAGCCTAACACGATAGGGCAGGCATAGGAAGGAATAAATGACCGCTCGAAAAGGAGAAAACGTTAAGGTATCAGCCGAACAGGGTCCATGAGAACGACGCGCCGGGAGGCCTCCAGGGCGTTAACGCCCCAACGCTGTCTTGACCGTGTGGCCGATTTCCGCCGGATTCTTGACCACCTGTACGCCGGCAGCCTCGAGAGCCTTCATCTTTTCCGTTGCAGTGCCCTTGCCTCCGCTGATGATCGCGCCGGCATGACCCATGCGGCGGCCTGGAGGAGCGGTGATACCCGCAATGAAACTGATGACCGGTTTCTTAATGTGTTGTTGGATAAATTCGGCCGCTTTTTCTTCCGCGTCGCCGCCGATTTCACCGATCATGACGATGGCTTGCGTCTCAGAATCCTTCTCGAACAGGGGTAATACATCCACGAAGCTCGTGCCGTTGACCGGATCGCCGCCGATCCCGATACAGGTCGTTTCTCCAAGACCCAGTGTGGACAATTGATGCACCGCCTCATAGGTCAACGTGCCGCTGCGCGACACGACGCCCACGACGCCGCGCTTGTGAATGAAGCCCGGCATGATGCCGATCTTGCATTCATCGACCGTGATGATGCCCGGACAGTTGGGCCCGATGAGCCGAACAGGACGACCCCGCAACGCCCGTTTGGCGCGCACCATGTCGTTCACGGGAATACCCTCGGTAATGCAGATGACGAGGGCGATGCCGGCATCCGCGGCTTCGAGAATGGCATCCGCGGCAAACGGCGGAGGGACGAAAATCAGCGAGGTATCGCATTGGGTTTTCTGCACCGCCTCACGAACAGTATTGAAGACCGGAATGCCTTCGACCTCCTGACCGGCCTTCCCCGGCGTCACACCCGCAACCACGTGCGTGCCGTAGGCTTTGCACTGCGTAGCATGAAACGATCCCTCTTTTCCCGTAATACCTTGCACCACAACCCGCGTATTTTTATTAACGAGAATGCTCATGGTCGCCGATTCTCCTAAGTCTTCTCCATTTTAGGCTGGATGACGGAGCGAAAGCCGATGAAATCATGCTCTCTATACCCCGCCACAGCTAGCAAAAATTCCCCAGAGAAACTTCCTGCTTGAGAAGCAATCGCACCTCTTACTCGTTCTGCGACCTTGCTGGCTTCCTTATCAAAATTTCTGTCTGGGGCATATGTGATCAATACTTTCAGCTTGCTAACATTGCGACGTTTCTCACTCTCACCGTCGAGGTTCTTGTCAGATCGATTTTCATGCTCGATGATCACCTGGCTTATTCTTCCCTCGAGCCATCTTTGGTCGGCTCGTTGATTACAAACAACTCGAGCTTCATTTGCCACTTGATACCCATCGGTTTTGGCCATCCGCACAAGTAGATCTCTCAATGCCGGCGTCCATTTACCCTCAGGCACCTCTCGTGGCCAACTTTTATTCACTAACCTGCAAAATTGCTTGTCCCTCTTTGCTTTCGTACTGAATACTTTGAACCATTCTTGAGCTGTCATCTGCGATGCCGGTTAACCACGAGCGCAGAAGGTGCTCGCCATGCTGTCTGAAGCGACATCGCGCCGGAGCGACAGGGGCCCGTCCGATGTCCGCAGAAGGAAAGCCGGTACTGACGTCCTCACGCGTGGGATGGCCGAACATGCGTCGCGACTTACGCGAAGGTTCGGGACCCGCACATCATCTCTACATCCAAGCCTCGGGTGGAAGGGATGGCCGGCGAAGGCTTTCGCCATAGCGCAAGTTACCGGTCAAGGGCAGAAAGCTGTGCCGCTGCGACGGCATTGCGGTGTCCAGCCGCAGTTTTATAGGAGCAGCGGCCAACAATAAAGATGAAAGCTGCCACTTTGCTCCAACGCATTATGGCGAAACCGAAGCCGGCCGCCCTTCGTCAGCCGAGGCTTTCCGTTTTTTCCCCGTCATCCCCACAATCTTCTGCGCCGCCTCCCACAAATCATCTGCGACATCCAGTTGCAAACCCGACTGCTGGAGCAATGTCCGCCCTTCTTCCGCATTGGTTCCTTGCAGCCTCACGACGAGCGGGACTTTGATCTTCACTTCCTTGGCCGCTTCAATGACGCCATGCGCGATACGCTCGCAGCGGACGATTCCGCCGAAAATATTGATGAAGATGCCCTTCACGTTCCTGTCTTTCAAGAGAATCCTGAAGCCGGCTGCCACCGTTTCTTTCGTCGCTCCGCCGCCCACGTCCAGAAAATTGGCCGGTTCGCTGCCCGCCAGCTTGATGACGTCCATCGTCGCCATTGCCAGCCCGGCTCCATTCACCATGCATCCGATATTCCCGTCCAGCTTCACATAATTGAGATTATTCTTGCCGGCTTCAATCTCAAGCGGTTCTTCTTCGTTCAAGTCCCGCATTTGCTGCACGTCGGGGTGCTTGAACAATCCGTTATCGTCGAAAGACACCTTCCCGTCCAGCGCGATGAGCGTTTTTTCCTTCGTAATCACCAATGGATTGATTTCGACCAGCGCGCAGTTCTTCTCCATAAGGAAACGATACAGATTTCCCAACATCTGGATGAACTGGTTCATAACGGCCGGCTCGATCTGATTCAGCCCAAGCCCGAAAGCAATATTGCGCCCATTATATCCCTGGAATCCCACGGCCGGGTCTATGGCTTCCTTGATGAGTTTTTCAGGAGCGTGGGCGGCGACTTCCTCGATCTCCATCCCTCCTTCGGTGCTGGCGATGAACACCACCCATCCAGTGTCACGATCGACCAGCAGGCTGAGATAGAGCTCTTTCGCGATATTGGCTCCCTCTTCGATCAACAGGCGGCGTACCTTTCGGCCTTTCGGACCGGTCTGGTGCGTGACCAGCACTTTGCCCAACAAATCCTTGGCGATGCTCGGCACCTCCGTCTGCTCCTTCGTCAGCTTGACGCCGCCGGCTTTGCCGCGACCACCCGCATGGATCTGGGCTTTCACAACATAGACGGGTGATTGGAGTTTTGCCGCCCACTGCTCGGCCGCTCGCGGTGTTTTGACCTCCTTACCGCGCAAGACGGGGATTCCATATTGGGCAAACAACTGCTTCGCCTGAAATTCATGAACGTTCATTGTGACCTCAACGAGCTAATGGCTGATGGCAGATAGCTTATGGCAAAAACTGGTGGCGTTGATATGCGGCGTTGATATTTGTGCCATACGCCGTCGCTATACGCCAAGCGGTCCTATTCTTTCCTTGCGTAGGCCGGCAAGACCATCGGCGAGACGACCGCTGAAGAGGCGCCGTGCTTCTTGGATTCGGACCGGAAACGGACCAGACGATCCAGCGTCAACTTCCCTTGCTGTGAAGATTGCACCCTCAATGCCGCCGTGGTACCCGATCGTTTTCCAAACACCATGAGATCCAACAGTGAATTGCCCATCAAGCGATTGCGACCATGCAGGCCGCCTGACGCTTCGCCTGCGACAAAGAGATTCTTGACATCGGATTCACCGTTGACATCGATCTTCACGCCGCCGTTCTGATAATGCAGCGTGGGGTAAATCAGCACCGGATCTTTAGCGATATCGATGCCGAACCGCTCGTATTGCAACACCATCGCGGGGAAATGCTTCCCCAATGTCCCAGCCCCATGTTCAAGCTCGAGCAACGGCGTATCCAGCCAGACGCCGATGCGACCCGACATGGTCCTGATCCCGCGACCCTCCTCGCACTCCCTGATGATGGACGATGACACGACATCGCGCGTGTCCAGTTCATTCACAAACCGCTCGCCCTTTGCGTTGACCAGTTGCCCGCCCTCCGACCTGATTCCTTCGGTGACAAGCGCACCGATGAGTTGCTCCGGGTATACCGCGCCAGATGGGTGATACTGGAATGTATCGATGTGCATGAGTCCGGCGCCTATCCGATATGCCATCGCGAGGCCATCACCCGTTGCGCCATAGTGGTTACTGGTGGGGAATCCCTGAATGTGAAGACGCCCGATGCCGCCGGTCGCCAGAATCACGGCTTTGGCTGCAACGACGACAAATCGCTTGTTGTCGAGATCCTTAAACACGGCGCCCGTGCACGCTCCGTTCTCGCTGAGCAGTTCGACCGCCGCGCAGAACTCGAGCAGTTGAATTTTCCGATTCAAGACCTCATCCTTCAAGACCCGCATAATCTCAAGGCCCGTGTAATCCGAGCAGGTTACCAGGCGAGGCTTCGAACTCCCGCCGCCTTTCTTGACGTGAAGATTCCCGTCGGCGTTACGGTCGAACAGCACCCCAAGGCTCAGCAGCCATTTGGCGATCGATGGGCCTTCCTCGACCATCGTCTTGAGCAGGTCGTGGTCATTTTTCATATGACCACCCTTCAACGTGTCGAGAAAATGGATAACCGGTGAATCCTCATCGGTTACGGCAATTTGCATCCCGCCCTGAGCCATCACCGTATTTGAATCGCCCAGACGAAGTTTGGTCGCCAACATGACGTTAGCCCCATGTGTCTGGGCATGCAGCGCCGCCGCGCATCCGGCACCGCCGCCACCGATGACCAAGACATCCGTCGTGTAATCCGGATTGAGATCCAAGTCTTCCGGGATGGGACTTTCCCCCTCCAGGAGGGCGGCCAATTCACGCACGGTCATGTCCCCGGCGTTGGGACCGAACCTGATCGGCCGATAGGCGCTTTCACGAAAATCCGGGTGGTACTTCCTAATGAGTTGATCTCGCTCGGCCGGCGAATACTTCGGCAGAGTTTGGTTGCGGCGATTCTCCCGCGTCCGGTGGACGATTTCTTGAAGTTTATGAATATCCATTCTGTCTAGCGCCAATCGTCAGCGACCGGTCGTCGAAAGAGCCGTGAGACTTTCCCCGTAGGACTCATAAGTGACGGACGACGAATCACGATCCCTACTTGAGTTGCGCACATGCCGTCTTGAGTTCCTGGTCATCCATATGCAACACGCGGTCCCATTCTTCTTTATATTTTCCGCTTTCGATCTCTCGGATCCGTTTGTCCAAGCGTTCAGGCTTTTCGGTAAAATGCGCCCCCTGGGCGCGGCTCACGTAGAGGGCCACCAGATTCGGTGCGATATCGGCGATACAGACCGGAGTACACATCCCGCACATCACGCAATCCATGAACATTTCCGAGACACCTTTAAAATCACCGAACACCGCCTTCCAGACTCCTTCACGAACATCAATCTTCTGAGGACAGGCTTCGGTGCAGGCATTGCAATTCCGGCACAACGGCGCTTCGGGATATAAGGTAAAGAGATCCTGTTTCGGGTCCTGCAAGGCAGCCACGTCGTAGATGGCCTTTCTCGCCGGAAAGGGCGGCATCATGGAAAACGACATGCCGTCCTGCACCGCCGTCTGACAGGCCAGACAAGTCTTGACCTTCGGATCATCTTTGGTTCGGTAATACGTGGCGCAGGCTCCGCAGAAACCACCGAGGCAGCCGGCACCCCGTACCACCTCCTGCCCGGTGTACCACAGGGCTTTCATCAATGTGATGCCTTCAGGCACCTCGTACTTCTTGCCGGCAATTTCAACCGTGACCATCTTGGGCCGGAGGACTTCCGGCTGATCGATAACGTTGGTATTTTCTTGTGTCATTGTTGCTCTTTGTAAAGCGTGAACCGCCCGGCGTCAGGGGTGAATCACTTCCCCTCTCACGCCTTCTCTTTTGCCGCGTGACTATACAAACGCGTCTATGATTGCATTCAAGGTCTGGCTCGGACGCATGGCTTTGGTCGCCTTTTGGTCATTGGGGTAATAATACCCCCCGATGTCGACTGGTTTCCCCTGGGCCGCGAGCAGCTCCTGGGAGATTTTAGCCTCGTTACCCGCGAGCTCCTTCGCAATCTTGCTGAACCGCTCGGCCAAGGTTTTATCCTGCGTTTGCTGGGCTAACGCTTGCGCCCAATACAAGGCGAGATAAAAGTGGCTGCCGCGGTTATCGATCTCACCAACCTTACGAGCCGGAGATTTATTGCTTTCCAGGAACTTGGCGTTGGCTTGATCGAGCGTATCTGCCAACACTTTTGCCGTAGAGTTGTTGGACGCTTTCGCCAGATGTTCCAACGAGGCGGCCAATGCTAAAAATTCACCGAGTGAATCCCACCGTAGATAGCCTTCCTCCTGGAACTGCTGCACGTGCTTTGGCGCCGAGCCGCCGGCGCCGGTTTCGAAGAGACCACCACCGTTCAGCAAAGGGACGATCGAAAGCATTTTCGCGCTGGTACCGATTTCGAGGATCGGGAAAAGATCGGTGAGGTAGTCCCGCAGCACATTGCCGGTGACCGAAATCGTGTCTTTCCCTTCCTTCATCCGCTCCAATGAGAACCGTGTCGCTTCAGCCGGCGACATAATTCGAATATCCAGACCCTTGGTATCATGATTCGGCAGGTACTGATTGATCTTCTTGATCAGTTCAGCGTCATGCGCGCGTTCTTTATTCAGCCAGAATATAGCCGGTACTCCGGTTGCTTTCGCACGATTCACCGCCAGCTTGACCCAATCCTGAATCGGCGCATCCTTCACCTGACACATTCGCCAGATGTCCCCTTCTTCGACTTGGTGATCAAGCAGAGTCTTTCCCGATGCATCGACCACCCGGATCGTGCCGTTGCCTGGCGCTTTGAACGTCTTGTCATGCGAGCCGTATTCTTCCGCCGCTTGCGCCATCAGGCCGACATTGGGAACGCTTCCCATGGTTCGGGGATCAAATGCGCCATGCTTCTTACAGAACTCGACGACTTCATGATACACCGGCGCGTAACTCGAATCGGGAATGACGCATTTGGTGTCCGCCAGCTTCCCGTCCGGGCCCCACATTTTTCCGCCGTCGCGAATAACCGGCGGCATGGAGGCATCGATAATCACGTCGCTGGGCACATGCAGATTGGTGATGCCTTTGTCGGAGTTGACCATCGCCATCGGCGGCCGCTTTTGATACACGGCTTGAATATCCGCCTCAATGGCTTTGCGCTGGTCATCAGGTAACGCCTTGATTTTGATGTACAAGTCGCCGATTCCATTGTCCGGATCGACCCCGAGCTTCTGGAACGTCGAGGCATGTTTGTCGAAGACGTCCTTGTAGTAGACGGACACCGCATGGCCGAAGATCTTCGGATCCGAGACCTTCATCATGGTGGCTTTCATGTGAAGTGAAAACAACACGCCTTGCCGCTTGGCATCCTCAATTTGTTCCTCAATGAACTGGCGGAGGGCGCGCTTGCTCATGAATGTCGCGTCGATCACTTCGCCTGCCTGCAAGGCGACTTTAGGCTTCAGTACGGTCGCCTTGCCGTCCTGACCGACGAATTCGATTCGGGCCTCGGTGGCGGCCGGGACCGTCATCGACTTCTCATTTGAACGGAAATCGCCGCCCTTCATGTGCACGACATGGGTTCTGGAATCCGGGCTCCAGGGAGACATTTTGTGGGGATGCTTCTTGGCATAGTTCTTCACCGAAAGGGGGGCGCGACGATCTGAATTGCCTTCACGTAAGACGGGGTTGACGGCGCTTCCCTTGACCTTGTCATACCGGGCCTTGATTTCCTTTTCCTTGTCGTCCTTCGGATCCTCGGGATAATCGGGCAACTTATAGCCCTGATTCTGCAATTCTTTGACGGTCGCTTTCAGTTGGGGAATCGAGGCGCTGATATTCGGCAGCTTGATGATATTGGCCTCGGGAGTTTTGGCGAGTTCCCCTAATTCGGCAAGAGCATCCGATTGTTTTTGTTGTGCCGTCAGATATTCCGGAAACACGGCGAGAATGCGTCCTGCCAGGGAGATGTCTCTCAATTCGACGGACACGCCGGCCGCCTTCGTAAATGCGTTGACGATCGGAAGAAATGAATAGGTGGCCAATGCCGGCGCTTCATCGGTTTTTGTATATATGATTTTGGATGCTTTGGTCGCCATAGATTTTCCCCTTCAGGTTCTGGTTAGTTCAATGCATTCAACGCTGAACCGGCTTTAAACCACGCAATTTGCTGAGCAGTCATGCTGTGATTGGCCTGGATGGTCAATGTCCTGCCGTCGGCTTTGTGAATCATGACCGTAACCGGCTCTCCCGGGGCCAAACTCGTGAGTCCGACAGCGCTCAAACGATCAGTCTGCTCGATCGTGTCGTAGTCCTTGGGGTCCGCAAAGGTCAGGGGGAGGATGCCTTGTTTCTTGAGATTGGTTTCGTGAATTCGCGCAAAGCTCTTGGTTAAAACAACCCGCACATTCAAAAATCGAGGCGACATTGCCGCATGTTCGCGGCTGCTCCCTTCTCCGTAATTTTCATCACCCACCACAAATGAACCGATCCCCTTCGCCTTGTAGCGCCGCGCGATCGTGGCAATCGTCAAGCCGGATTCGCCGGTCAGCACATCGGTGCCTTTGCCCGGTTCCGAAGAAAATGCACTATTCGCTCCAAGAAACATATTATCGCTGATCTTATCCAGGTGGCCGCGATATTTGAGCCAAGGTCCGGCGGGAGAGATATGATCCGTCGTGGTTTTCCCTTTGGTTTTGATGAGCAGCGGCAACTTGTCGAAATCCTTCCCGTCCCATCGGGAAAATGGCTGGAGAAGCTGCAACCGTTCGCTGGTCGGGGGAATTTCCACCGTCAAGCTCTCGCCATTCTCGGCCGGAGCAACATACCCTTCCTCGCCTTTCGCGAAACCCTTGGCAGGCAACTCTTCTCCCTGGGGAGGATCAAGTTTAAATTCCTTGCCGTCTGCTCCCTTAAGAGTCTGATGGACGGGATCGAAATTCAAGGACCCGGATAAAGCGTAGGCCGTCACGATTTCGGGGCTCGCCAGAAATGAGAGCGTGTCGCTGATCCCGTCATTCCGCCCGGGGAAATTCCGATTGAAGGAACTCACAATCGAATCAGTCTTCCCCTTAACGCCATCGGCCCGCTTCCATTGTCCGATACAGGGCCCACAGGCATTCGCCAACACCGTCGCGCCCATTTGCTCAAAGGTCTCCATGAACCCGTCACGCTTCATCGTATGGTAAATCCGCTCTGATCCGGGGGAGACGAGAAACGCGGTCTTGGCTTTGAGACCGGCCTTCATGCCTTGTCGGGCAATGTGTGCGGACCGGCTGATATCCTCATAAGAGGAGTTGGTGCAGCTTCCGATGAGAGCCGCCTTAAGCTCAATCGGATAGCCCTTTTCGTTCGCTTCCGCGGCCATTTTGGAGATCGGACGGGCCAGGTCCGGCGTATGGGGACCGACGACGTGGGGTTCCAACCGCGCGAGATCCAGCTCGACTACCTGATCGTAATACTTTTCTGGAGCCTGAGCTACTTCCGGGTCGGCAACCAAGAGAGCCTTGTTGGCTTGGGCCAAATTTGCCAAGTCGGCCCGATCGGTCAAGTTCAGATAGGCCACCATCTTCTGATCAAAAGGGAACACCGACGTGGTTGCGCCCAATTCCGCTCCCATGTTGGTGATGGTTCCCTTTCCCGTGGCGCTGATCGTTTCCGCTCCTGGTCCAAAATACTCGACGATCTTGTTGGTTCCGCCTTTCACGGTCAGCAAACCACAAAGATAAAGAATGACGTCTTTCGGCGATGCCCATCCGTTCAATTTTCCCGTGAGCCGTACGCCTATCAATTTTGGATGCAGCACTTCCCAAGGCAAACCGGCCATTACTTCGCCTGCGTCCGCCCCGCCTACCCCGATGGCCAGCATCCCGAGACCTCCGCCGTTCGGCGTGTGTGAGTCGGTCCCGATGATCAACCCGCCGGGAAAGGCATAGTTTTCCAAAACCACCTGGTGGATGATGCCCGACCCAGGTTTCCAGAATCCGATTCCGTATTTCTTGGCCGCGGACGCCAGGAAGTTGTAGACTTCCTTGTTCTCGTCCATCGCCCGCACGAGATCCTTCTGCGATCCCACCTCCGCACGGATCAAATGATCGCAATGAATGGTGCTGGGCACCGCCACTTTCTTCTTACCTGCCTGCATGAATTGCAGCATGGCCATCTGCGCCGTCGCATCCTGCATCGCGACGCGATCGGGACGGAGCGCCAACATGGCTTTTCCACGTTCCCACACTTGGGAGTCGAAGTTATCTGCGTGCGAAACAAGAATTTTTTCAGCCAGCGTCAGCCCCCGGCCGAACTTTTTGCGTGCTTTGGCGATCACGTCCGGCATCTTGGCATAGAGCTGTTTGGTTAGTTCAAGCGACATGGCGGCTACTCCTCTGAATCTAAGTTGAAGTCTGAGTTTCGAGTCCTATTCGCACTCTATAATAATTTATTTCAACGGCGGCACTTCGCGGCGTTTCGGGGCTGCATAGTTGACCAAATAATCAAAAAGCCGGATCAATCGGCTCTCTTGTCGCTTCTGGTCCACCCAATGGCCGATCAAACCAATCGTGCGCGCAAGAATGAAGAAGCCGTTCAAGCTTTCAACCGGGAATCCAAGATCCACCAGCACAGCCGCCATGGTTCCGTCGACATTCAAGATCAGATTGTCTTTTTTCGCCGCGGTCACTTTTTCGACTTCCAATGCAAAATCCAGGTGGGGTGTCTTGATTCCCAATCCCTTTACATATCCCACGAGTTCCTTGACCCGCTTATCAGGATTTCGCAGGCTTTTCACCCGGTGACCAATACCCGGCACAGGGCCGACATTTTTCTTCATATACCCGAGAAATTCGTCCACGCTCATTTTGTGGTCGACGGCATGTTTGAAATAGCGACCCGCATCGGTCACGGCGCCGCCAAAACGAGGACCGATCATGATCAACCCCGCCGCCACCGCCTGCGACATCCCGATACCCGCGCATGCCGCCAGAATAGTGCCGAACGCGCCGCTCACGCAGGGGCCATGGTCGGCGGATAGCATGATGATCCGTTTGATAATTTCGGCTTCTTGCTTCGAAATTAGCCGTTTGTCCCAGAGAAGGCCGACAATATGAGGAATTTCATAGCCTTTATTGATGAGTTCAGACGCGGGATACCCGTCATACAAAGGCTCATCCCCCCGGTCGTCGCTGATCGTCGTCCGAATGAGCGGGACAACCGTGACTTCCTGAGCCCTCATCGCTTCTTCGACCGTTTTCGGCAATCTGGGTAGATCCGCAGGATTCACATCCGCAGCGGGGACGATTTGACGAGATTTCACAAACTCTTCATACGTTTCTTTGATCACAGGTCCCAGCGCGCCGAACGTCGGAGGCACAATGGCGCCCGCTTTCTTCAGCGCGTCCGACTTGGCCCGTGCCGAGCCCTCACCTTTTATTCCTTCCTTCGCGCCGGCATGGCCGAATTTCATGCCCTTCGGCAGACTTTCCTGGCAAAAGCCGGAAACAACGCCGATCAATTTGATCCGGCGCTTCTTGGCGCCATACCATTCCGCTGCCCGCTCCTCCAGATCACCCCCCATTTCTCCGACGATGACGACCGCTTTGGTTTGAGGATCATGCTCAAATCTTTCCAGGTAAGAAACATAATCGGTCCCCGGATAGGCGTCGCCGCCGATGCCGATTGCCGTGGTGATGCCGTCCGCGAACTGCGAGCAAATCCAAATAATCTCGTTCGAAAGGCCCCCGGACTTCGTGATCACTCCAAAGGAGCCTTCCCTATACAGCTTTGATAGAACCAAATTGTCAAATGCGCCGCCGATGACGCCCAGCCGGCATGCTCCGGCGGAGATGATGCCGATGGATGAAGGACCGTTGAACACCTTACCCAGTTTGGTGGCCTGCCGGGCCAGAATTTTGGCATCCTTTTCAGGTACTCCCTCCGTGATCATCGACACCAATTGAATCTTTGCATCGTTAATCGCTTCGAGACCGGCCGCCATGGCCCGGTCCGCGCCGATATAGACCAGACTGGTATTAATCTGAGGATGGTTCTTCGTGGCATCAGCCACGGTCCTATAGATGGGGATGGCCAACAGCCCGCTGCCGTAGGGTATCTCGTTGGTTTTCCCGGCGTCAGGAGGATAGACAAACGCCTCCACATTCAACTGTCGTTTGATGAGATAACAGAATTCGGCCATCCGGCGGGCTGCATTCACGCCTGCAGCCCCGCCTTGAATGACAATGCGGGTATCTTTATTTGCCAGGATGCTCATCGGGGTCTCCCCTATGTGACTATGTTCATGTACTCGACGGCGGCGGGCTATCAGCTCGATTGGACAGCTTTGTCGACAATGTCCGTAAGCGGCGTATACCGGTCGAACACATTGATGTCGAATCCTTCTTCCTTCAGCGCCCGCATGGCATCAAGGCCTTCCTTCTCTCGGGGCCCTCCTCGGCGCACCCAAATCTTGACGCCCTCAAGTTTACCGTCCGATTTCGCCTTGCGGAAGCCGTTGATAATGCCGCCGAAGGTTTTCTTCACATCCGTGAAGTTTGCGATGGCGCCGCCGACAATGATGTTCTTGATCCCGCGAAGCGAACAGACCTTTTCCGTCAGCACTTCCACGGCCCAATCGGGCGGGTCGCCCGAATATTCGGCATAGTTGGCGAGCTTTCCGCCGCGCGCCACGACGGCATCGGAATAGTACACGCTGGCGCCGCCTCCGGCCGGCAACATCGCCGTATCCCCGCCCGGAATCTCGATGAACTTGACCGACCCCTTGATCTTTGAGTCCACCGCCATCACATCGAGTTCATCTTTGGAATAAGCCCGGCCAAACTCGGCAGCAAACGCGAAGTTCCAATCCGGGTGCCTGAACTTGGCATCACCGTCCAACAGGGTTACGGCATCCAACGCGACCAGCGCCCCATCTGCCTGGCGCACCACGACGGGATTGACCTCCAGATACTGCGCATCCTCATTATCAAAACAGGCAAACAGCTTTCCGGCGAATTCCGCCATTTTTGTAGTCAAGGGATCGGAGAACCCGGCCTCTTTGGCGAGTTGGACCAATTGCTCGGAGGAAGGCGCCTGCCCCACCTCAAGCGAAAGCCGTTTGACGCGGTCCCAATTAGATTCGACTTCAATCCCGCCGCAGTTCGCTACCAGGACATCGGCCCCTTCACGAGTGGACTTGACGGCGCAATAATACTCCCCTTTATGGGGAACCATCTCGGACACAATGACCTGCGACACAGTAATGCTGCCGATTTGCCGCCCAAGCATTTCCTTGGCCGCTGTTTCCGCCCCCTTCAGGTCCAAATCAATTTTGACGAGTCCAAGTTTGAAGCGGGACCCCAAAGCCTCGTGGGCTTTCACGACCAGTTTTGATTGTTTTAACCAATCATTGGCATGGCCAAGCTTTGTCAACTCATCGGCCGAAGTGACGACGACATAGTGGGGAACGTTGATGCCCCATTTCTTCATGAGCCCCATTCCGGGCCCCTCAAGCACTTTCGCCATGGCTCACCACTCCTTATGTCGAAAAAAGGAAAAGGACTGCAAGAATAGCCAATTCTCTGAATCAGCTCAATCCGCCAAAGGGCCCACGGTTGGAGCGCAGAAGTCCTATGTTCTTGCGGGTCTCTAAAACCAGATCAAGCTGTTGAAACTCGTGCTGATGGGGGAATTGAGTCTACGGAACCCCGGCGCGTGAAGTCAAGAGGCGTCGCGTGGAGGAAGTGCGCTGGCCATTTGGCTGGCAGGTGGGACAGAAGAACGAGCTTCGTTCCTGAGACAGATGTTTGAGCAAGCTCCCGCAGCTGTTAGGACAACGTTCACCGCTTTTGCCGTATACCCGATGATGAACCCTGTATGTCCCCAATGTTCCGTCGGGAGCAAAAAAATCCCGCACGCTGGACCCGCCGCTTTGGATCGCCTCCAGCAAAACCTTTTGCATGCATGCATGCAATGCGTCGATTTCTGAAAGCCGTAGCCGACCGGCAACTCTATTTGGATGAAGCCCGGCGCGAAAGAGAATTTCATTGGCGTAGATGTTGCCGATTCCCGCGAGCTTCTGTTGATTCATCAGGAACGGCTTGAGCCGGCCGCGGCTCATTGCCATGAGAGCCCTCAGTTGCTCTCCGGTAATGGTCAAGGGGTCTTGTCCAAATCGCCGCCTGCAATAACGATCCAGACCTTGCATATCGAATAAGCAGAGGCGTCCGAACCGGCGCGGGTTCCAGTAGCGCAGCTCCGGCTCAAGGCTCCCTTCCAGTTTCATCACAAAATGCGTGTGTTGGGGCAAGCGCATGGGAGCAGAGCGAAACAGCAGCAGCCCCGTCATGCCGAGTTCCGCAGCGAGGAAACGGATTTCTCCATCCCTCGAAAACGAGATGACCACGGTCTTCCCGCGACGCTCCACGGCCTCGATCCGGCTGCCACCATACCAAGAAACGGTCTCGCCGCCTTCTCGAATGATGTCAGAGCGGCCGACCCAGCAATCCCGCACTGTAGACCCGACGATCTTCTGGCGGAGTTGCGCGGCGGCAACTTCGGCTTCCGGGAGCTCCGGCATAATGAGTTATCCTTCTGACGGGGATCGACCTGTATCTATGGAATGGCAGACATTAATTCAGCCATTACGCCACGCAGATCATGCCAAAGGCAACTGTCTTGCCGACCGCCCGCTTACGGTCGACCGGTCCCGCTGCTCATGCTAGAAGTTGGTTTACGGAGTCGATGTGGGAGATGGGGGCGTTACTGGATCAACTTGGCCGCTCGCTTTGCAGGCTCGACCACGGCGTGTGTTGAGCACCTTCTCGACTGTCTCCTCGAGTTTCGGAAGCGGCACACCGCCGGGCCTTCTTGTGAGGACGAGTTTGACTGCGTTTTCATAGGTGAGGTTTTCCACACAGCATAGATAGGCGATGACCACGGATACAGAACGCCCCATTCCGGCGCGGCAACAGACCATAATTCGGTCGTCCCCAATATGGGACTCGATCCAGTCGACTGCCTCGCACAAGGCGGATGCCGGGGGTTCGCAGAATTCCTTGAGTGGAACCTTGGCATACTTCAACCAGGAAGGCGCAGTGACATCTTGTTCTTCGGCCACCAGCAACAGGGCGCCGATTTGGACCGGAGGATGAGTTGCATCCTCGATATTTCCAACGATGAGTCGTTTATTGATCATATGCATGGTAACGCTAGTATAGAGTTCACCTTCTTCGCGTCAAGGAAATCGTCTATTGGCCGTCGTCGGATTGCGTCTTGGCACAAATGGCCGTTATACTGACCTCTCGTGGAACGCCGGGATTATGAGCAGACCAAGCCTTGAAGAGGTAGAGAAGCGGCTGCAGGACGTACGCTGCGCTGTCTGTAAGGCGAGCGACTTCCGAATCGACCGGCGAACCCTCCAGCCCGATGGAGAATGCCGGGGAGTCTGCATGAAATGTCGGTATTCATTTCCGATCTATACGGACATGGATTTCTATGTGAGGACTCAACCGGACATTCCTTATCGTCTCAAGGAGATTTCATGCCCCTCCTGCAGACAGCGCGGTGTCAATCTGGATTTCCGAGCAACAATGTCGGTTCGGGAGGCAATCTATTTCGTTACTTGCGCGGCTTGCCATGCACGGTTCCCCGAGCGCTCCTCCTTGGAGGCCTTCGAATGACCTGCAATCCGGCCGCCAAATCGTGTATACTCACCTTATGAGTGATTCGGGCAGTTCACATAAGCCAGAACAAGCTCCTCCAGCGGATTCAACGACCAAGTCACGGAAGGAAATCCCCTTGGTTTCCGTACCGAGTGACCGTGATTTGATTGCGGACGAGATGGAGGAACTGTTCGAAGAAGATCGGGTGACCCATATTCATGGGGGGACAGAACCAGAGGCGGAGTAGAAGTTGCCGTCTGGTTCAACGATCTCCACCGTGGCACCCTCTGGAACGCGTCCCAACGAGGCGATGCGTCCCATCTTCTCCTTTCTGACAATTTGATCGATCCGTATAATCGTCCCTCTTTTCCCTTGATCGAAAGCGGCATTCGTGTCGGACCGTTGTCGGTCCAGGCGTCCCACTTCCGACCGTCCGCCCTCGTTACAGAGCCATGCGCGGGTCTCGCCCTTAAAAACACGCAGCTCACTCACCATGCGAAATACGCCGTTTGCCCGTTTAGCTATCGTCCGCCCGTCCTTGCGCAAGAGCGCATAGGAAAACTTCAATGCGTCTTTGATGAAACCCGTCTTCCGATCGATAGCCCTGATCCACCCGGGGGAAACCCATGCACGCTCTTCGTGGCACCAGTCGGTCGGTTTCACGAGCGCCTGACAAGGGCCCTCATGCAGGCATGGGCTGTACAGCGTACAGTGGGTCGTTCCGAGGAGACGGTCTCTTAGCTGATGGAGTTCGCGTGAAGAATCGCGGAGCGCCGGCTCAATCAACAGAAGGGTTCCATGCTCAGAGAGCAGATTCAGCGCCTGCGTAACTAAATCGGCGCGTGCTTGGATTCGAACCGACTGTTGCGTCAGGAATAGCTCGCTCAGAACATTTTGCATAATGATGAGATCGTATCCACCCGCTCCGCAGAGCTGCCGTATGTCCGCCCCCAATCCATGCTGCACATCCCGGCAAATGGTGAGTAATGTCCCTTTTCCCTGAGCAAAACCTCGGGTGTAGCTCGTCCACAGGTCTTGGCAGGCGCCGAGCGCGTGTTGGGATCGATCGAGCGCCACGCAGTCGAGCCTATGGCTCTTGAGTAACCCTGTTGATCTGGCCCAATCCAAGACTCCGATCACACCGGTCCCCGGCCCGCAGCCCAGCTCCAGCACACGGACCACCCCTGGCCGATATTCAAGGGCCGGCGATAATTCATCAAGCAGTTCCTGTACTTTGGCAATATTCACCGGAAAGAAGTATGCGAGATACGCCATGCTCAAGTGTGGGTCTTGCAGATAGGACAATGGCGCCTTCTGCCGCTCACGCGTGAATTGCCGGGACAACCCCACGATATCCTGTACCAGCCGCGCGGGCACCGCGGTCAGCGGATCACGTACGTCAAGATCGATCGCCTCCGACAGGACCGTGAGGATGGCCTCAGACACTCGGCGCATAAAGACCCCCGCGTGGTTGACCGTTCAAAGAAGCGTACGGTATCTTACGTTTCGAGAGAGGAGCAACAGCCCATGACCGACACCATCCTACAAGCCTATCGGGACGTCGAGAAGGCCATGGAGCGCTACACTTTGGCGCTCGAAGATTATGTGAAGACTTTACAGTCGGCCGAATCAGCCGACGCGGGCAAATTGGAACGGATGACTCACGGCGCCCGCGCCATGCGCGACAGCAGCATGATCTATTTATCGTACGCCAAGTTCATAGCATACGGCATGCCGGATAGTCCGGATATGGTGGAAGAAGACCTCCAGGGATAGCCGCCGATCCACGCTGACCTCCCGTAAGCGCCTTAATAAGAAAGGCCTGTTCGGTCAAGACCGAACAGGCCCCCCTCTTGTCTTGATCTTCTCCTCGTCAGATCAGATGCTGCGCATGAAATGCCCCATGGCTTCCTGATCGGAGTCCGTCATGCCCATAATCTGGGACATAGCCACGTTGGTGGATTTCTTTCCGCTGACACCGGATTCCACTTCATCAACGATGAGTTCAACGGGCATGGACTGGCCGCCGTACACGCGCGGGCCGCCGATAATTTTTGCCTTTGAATACCCATAGATGGCTGCCGCAACATCCTTCGCCAACCAACCGACGTAATTGAATTCAGGAATGACGATGAGCTTGGCCTTGGCGCATAATTGCCGGAGCTCCAAGGTAGGGAATGGCCGAAGCGAACGAATCTTGATCAGCCCTACCTTCATTCCCTTGTCTTTGCAGATACGCACCGCCTCGCGCGACTGCGCAGCAGCGCTGCCGGACGCAACAATCAGGACATCCGCATCATCCACATTCTCTGCAGTTAACAGACCGTCCATATACTGGATGATGTACTTTCGCGAGCGCTCGACGGCAGCCCACACTTCCTGTTGCCAGACGGCGTGGATGTTATAAGCCATGAAATTGGATTTTTGCACCGGAGCATCCCGCGAGAGCCGCGCCGGAGGATTCTCCGCATCAAGGACCGGAACGGCCCCCCGCCAGGCCTCGCGGGGAGGAAGCTTGATGCCTCGTTCCTGCATATGAACATACCCGCGTGCATGAGTCACAAAGAACCCGTCACAGCAGACTCCTACAGGCAGCGTCACATCGTTTTTTTCGCTGATGATGAAGGCCTTCATGATGAAATCGAACATGTCCTGTTGATTCTCGGCATGGAATACGATCATCCCGCAATTCAGCAGATAGGAGATTTCGATGTTGTCGGGCTGAATCGCCAGCGGTGCATTGACTACCCGGCAGGTGAACATCGCCACCGCTGGAAGACGGTGGCCCGGCCATGATGCAATCGGCTCGATGCCGCGCAACGTACCCGGACCCGCTGTCGCCGTGAAGCATCGCACGCCGGCGCGTGAGGCGCCCGCAATCGAAGACATCACTCCATACTCTTCTTCACCTCGGAAATATTCCTTGACATAGCCTTCGCCGTAGAGGACTCCGATCAATTGCATCGTCTCGCTCTGAGGAGTGATCGGATAGGCGATGGACACATCCACATTGGAACGTCGAACCGCTTCTTTCGCCGCTTCGCTCCCCGTGATGAATTCCCTCGTGCGCGGCGCTTCGAGAAACAGATACTCAGGCGTGACTACCTTCTGCCTCTTTGCTTCGGCGTGCGGGTCTTTCTTTCCCTCGGTTTTCTGAGCGGCAACACTAGTAATAGGATCACCCTGCGGATTGGTTTTCACTTCGGATTCCAAAGCTTCACTCATGGCCGCACCTCATAGCTATATAGTCTGAAAGACGCACTAGGCTTCACTTTGCATATGCTCCGGTTTATGGCCGAACATGGCCGCGCTTCCAAGCGCCGTAGGTTCCGGAGAGAATGACATGGGATTGGTGTGAGTCTTTCCTCCGTGCACCCTTGATTGCGTGCCGGTGAATCGGACGTTTTCCCCGTTATCCGGCAATTTGATGCCCAGCTCCTCGCGCACCCGCTTGAATATATGGGCGACCTTCTTGAGTTTGGCGGTGTCCGAATCCCGAATCGTCAGCATGGCATCTTCGTGCCCTTGCTCGGCGCACACGGCCATGGTGCAGCAATTCGTACCGGCCCGAATCATCTTCAAGGTCAAATTGGCGTAGTGACAGTGGACTCCGATAAAAATGCAGGCTTCGATCTTATTGCCCCAAATAGTCAGATTCGGATGATTGGGGTTGATGACTTCTTCCGGATCGATTTTTGGATACTTGGGGCGGTAATCCGGCATCGGAATGATGAGCACATCGGGGATCTGCGCCGCAATTTCCAGGACAGCTTTGGCCTTTTCCACCGCATGGTCGTTCCATGCCCACAGCACGAGTGGTCCGGGAAAGAGTGTGGCGTTGGGGCTTGTCAGCATTTTTCGCGCCATCTCTTCGATGACTTTCTCCTCGTTAGGTTCCAAAAGGCCGTAATACAATCCCTGTCCGGGATCGGGCAAAGCGACGCCCATTTGCGCGGCGGATGGAGGATGGAACCCTGCGGGACCCGGAACGATGATCTTTTCTCTCGTGTCTTGTGTTGCAGCCACTGTACAGATCTCCCTTCCCTAACCGACTACCGGACTTACCAATACGGCAGTGGTGCTCTTTTCACCATAGGTCACATTATCCGTCAGAGCGGCCTCAGGCAATTGATCGATCATGATCATCTTGATGGCATTATGCTTCGACATGTTATCGCAGACCCAGACGCACTGAGCACAGCCTTTGCAACGATCAACGGCGACATACGCCGAGCCGTATTTAAAACCCTTCTCCTTGCCCAAGGTGTCGTTATACAGAATGGTGTTTGCTTCAGGGCAATACTGAGTACAAAGCTTGCAGCTGGTCGCCGCACAAATATCCACATTGATATCTGCTACGAGATACATCGAGACTCCTTCCGTATCGCGATTATGCGCCGACCGGTTCAGGAGCTTCCGCACGCTTGACGGACGGGGCGCTCCAGCCGTTATCTACGGCATAATTCCAGCCTGCGCGAATGACCGCGACATTCTTTTCAATAAGTTCCTGCTTTTTCTTAAATTTCCGTTCCACCACGCTGTCCAGCGCGGCAGTTCCACCGGAAACCACGAAACCCTTGCCGAGGAATCGATCCTTCACCGCCTGGGACAAGGCATCAATGGTCGTCAACCCGGTAATGGCCCCGATCGCACCCATCAACGCCATATTCGTGGCAAGGTCCATCCCCGCCACGTCGAGAGAGATTTTTGTAGCCGGGAAATAGTAGAGTTTCGCGCGCCGCTCTTCCAGTTCTCGCGCCTGATCCTTGTGGAGCCTCATCGGCCCGTCGTTGTTGATCAGCGCAATGCCATCTTCCTTCAATCCAAAATAAAACGGCATTGTATAGGACTTACCGTGCGTAATGACTTGAGGGTGAAAAATGATGATGATGTGAGGGAAGGTAATCTCACCGATTTCATATATCGGTTCATCGGAGACCCTCACATAGCTTTCCACCGGGGCCATCCGCTTCTCGGAACCATAGAAAGGAACGATTGTACTTTCACCGCCGGCATTGATCACCGCCGTGCTCAGAATGTGGGACCCTGTCACGACCCCCTGACCTCCAACGCCCGCCATGCGGATATTGAATCGTTTTGCCATTGCTCCGCTCCTTCAGTTATGGACGCCGCCGAGACAGACTCTCCGGCGGATTTATGCCTTTGGAATCTCCGCCTTCGCGGCAGGCTTTTGCTGAAACTCTTTGTAGCCGTACCGATCGGTTAAATATTGCTTGGCATCATCGGTGATGTATTCGGAGAACTGATAGCGGTCGTTTTCCACATTCTTGGCATCTTCCATGACCTTGTCGGTCGGAATGGCATATTCAATGTTGCAGGAGGTATACGCTTGGATGTATGTGGGCCCGACTTCCCGAGCAATCAGTACTGCTTTCTTTATAACACTTTCCACCCGCCGGGGATTGTTCGGAACGACGGTGGCAATGTAAGCACATCCGGCCACCTTGGCCATGGAAACCATATCCATTTTGTCGAACTTCTTTCCCAATGGGGCCATCTTGTGAACGGCTCCACGGTTTGTCATTCCGCTCTCCTGGCCGCCCGTGTTTCCATACACCTCATTGTCCAACATAATAGTGGTGAACTTCTCTCGTCGGAACCACGAATGGAGCGTGGCCGAAAATCCGATATCCGCCATCCCACCATCTCCGACCATCACGACGACATCTTTTGGTTTATCCCCGAAGCGAAGCCTTAGGCCTCGAGAAAGCCCCGTAGCGACACCGTTCTGGTCACCATAGTTGCCGTAAACGAAGGGGATGGCGGCTTGAGAAATCGCTAACCGTCCGCAGCCGGCGGTGCCGACCGTGATGGTATCCTCGGGATTGGGAAAAGAAATCATTGCGAGCCGGATGAAAAGCGTCATAGCGCAACCGGCGCACATCGGATGCTCTTCAAGGATCTCCTTGAAGGAACCCATCTGAGATACAGAGACCTTCTTTCCGAAGGGACCGTGCTCGACCATATCTCGATATTCTTTTGGCATGAACTTTTCGAAACCATTCGAAAACTTCACGTAATCAAGACTCATTGGGATCCCTCCTTCTCTCTAGGCTAGATCGGCTTCGGTAGCTATTCGAAAGCCGTTCAAATGGTTCTGAGTGGCGCCCGCTGTTATGAGGAAAAGCTCTGCCGATCGCTCATATGGGAACATCGGAATTTGAAAAGCAGACAGTCGCCGAGTGTAACAAAGGGTGAAAAAAACTGTCAATTGGAAATCCCGACAGAACTTGCGGTCAATTCAGGATAATCTCAGTGTATAGCGGTATGAGGAAGCAATGCAACTTTTCAGAAGACCCACGCCAGCCGAAAGAAGGCCTAGTGGAGTTGGAGAGGGTAGGCCCTTGGCCCTAACGCGCCGGCACCCAATGAAAAGGGACCGGAGGCATGGGACAGCACCGGTTCCATTCTCCCAGTAATCGACGGGCGTCCTTATCCCGGCGATGCAGATATTCGACTGGCCGGATATGGGCAGCGCATAGCGAAAAGGATGAATAGAGGATGAATATAGATTGCCGGTTAACGTCTTTTAGGGATACACTGATCAAATGCCGCTGCGGGTCATTATTCCAGGAGAGGATGAAGATTCTCAACATGCCGGAGGCGTGCATAAACGCCCCCCTGTCCCCGATGGCTCCCTCAAGTCCGAATGTCCCAAGTTCATGAGTCATGGTCCTTGCGGCGGCGTGCGAAAGGGTGGCTTCTGCGAGGTCTATCCGGAAATGGCATGTCCATGGGTCACGTTATACCATCAACTTGAAAAGATCGATCAACTGGAATGGATGAAACAGCTGTGACAAGACGAGGTACCACCAGGTTCGGATATTCGGAATCCCATGCCAAGAGCGGTTTAACTGCGGCACTACCTGAAATCGAAACGTGGCCGAATCAATATAAGGGATATGAAATCACCATTGAAATCCCGGAGTACACCGCTATTTGCCCTAAAACGGGTCTGCCCGACTTCGGCACCATTACGCTGTCCTACATGCCGGATAGCTCTTGTCTTGAACTCAAGTCGCTGAAGATGTATGTCCATGCCTATCGCACTGTGGGGATATTCTACGAAAATGCGGTGAATCGAATCCTTCGCGACGTGGTGACTGCCTGCCGGCCCGTCTGGGCTAAAGTGTCGGGGGATTTCAAGGCCCGCGGTGGGCTTTCCAGTCGAATCGAGGCTAAATATCCCTAGCTTCCGCAAGCCTCCTTCAAGAAGCCAACGCCTCTTCTAATGCCAACCGCACAATCAATTTAGCTTTTTTGACAAAACAGCCGATGAATCATACACTTCGATTAGGTGACCGGAGGACGGGAACGGTACGGAGTCATGAAGATAATAGCCGGCATCGGCATAATCATCGGATTGGGCTGGTGGTTCTGGGGACGAACCCTTGAACCGGCCAGAGTAGTCCATGCTCAGTTGGAGGCCATCGGGAAACATGATTATGAGGCGGCCTATAGTTTTCTCTCGGAGAATGCGAAAAGCCGCTTGACGCCTGAACAGTTTACGGATTTGGTGCGAAGCAATAGGATCGTGGATAATAACTACACCAGCGATTTTCTCGATCGACGCATGGAAAACAACGTCGCGACCTTTTCGGGCACCGTGCGAGCCTTAGGTAAGGAGAAAGCCCCGGCTGTCTTCACCGTAGTGAAGCAAGGCGACCGTTGGGTCATCGAAGAATTTCACTTCAACTGATCTACACCCGACCGACCATTTCCCGTCGACGGCCTCTTCTCAGTTGCCACCACAATCGGATCACGATACTCTCTTCACATGGCCACCTACGCCATCGGCGACGTACAAGGCTGTTTTGCAGCTTTGGAGAAACTCATCAACCGGATCGCCTTTGATCCGGCAATCGATCGGCTCTGGTTTGTCGGCGACCTTGTCAATCGTGGACCCGACTCGCTCCTGGTCCTCCGGTACGTCAAGAACCTGAACGGGGCCGCAACGATCGTGCTCGGCAATCACGACTTGTTCTTGATTGCTGCGGCTTCCGGCCTGGTTTCTCTGCGTCCCAGGGATACGATCAGCGACGTGCTCAATGCTTCGGATTGTGAGGAATTGGTCGATTGGTTGCGGCAACAACGGTTACTCTATCATTCAGGAGGGTTCGCCTTGGTGCATGCAGGACTGCTTCCTCAATGGACTGTAGAAGAAGCCGCACAACTCGCCGCGGAAGTGGAAACCAAGCTCCAGGGCCTCCACTTTCGAGAGCTCTTGCGCGCCCTCTATTCGGCCACACATTTTCAATGGTCTCCGGCCTTGGCGGGCACGACGCGCCTCGCAACAATTGCCGCTGTCCTCACCAGGTTGCGGACATGCTCCATTGCCGGCTTCATGGAATCCGGGTACTCCGGTCCGCCGAGCCGGGCGCCGAAGGGCTTTCTACCATGGTTTGACATCCCTGGCCGACGAAGCGAGTCCGCCACGATCGTCTGCGGGCATTGGGCTGCGCTTGGTCTTTGCCTGAAAGCTAACCTCATGGCAATCGATAGCGGCTGCGTGTGGGGCCATCGGCTGACCGCAGTCCGGCTCGAGGACAAGGCGGTCTTTCAGACAGATTGCCCGAATAATTGAGCCATGACCTCGATCCGACCTCGCTATTCTGATGAACCGTTCCCCCTCTATCGCTTTGTGCCGGGAGAAACCCCTCACCCACGGCGCAACCCGAAGGGGCATTCATTCGGACAACAAGAACCAAACCCGGCCGCCTTTGAGCCCGCGTTGTGGCGCGAGTCAAAGCCCTATGCATTCGGAATCGACCTCTTCAACTTCGGCTATTGGTGGGAAAGTCACGAATGGTTCGAGGCCCTGTGGCGCACGTTTGGTCCCCGAACCCCGGAAGGTCGATTTTTTCAAGGGCTCATTCAATTGGCAGCCGCCCATCTGAAGCAACGAATGGGGAATCCAGAGGCGGCAACCAGATTGTCCGCTAAAGCGCGCGTCACCTTGCAACAGATTCCCCTTCGCTGCATGGGGCTCGATATCGCACGAGTGAGAAAAGGCATCGAACGGTTCTCTGCCACTCCGAACGGACCGGCGGTTTTTCTTCGCCTTGATGTACCAGAAAAGCGCTCCGCAAACCCGGCGGATCATTCACGGAACGATGCGAATGCAAGGATCCCGGGAGCCACCAAGCGTGTTGGGAAAATTAATTCAAAAGGGATGGCGAAGACTTGAGTGGAGCCGGCTATTAATAGCTTTCCAACTCGGCGGGAAATTTCTGCTGTTCCACTTCTTCTCTATAGCGCCGCAGCGCCTGTAGAGCATCGGCTTTCAGATGAGCATAGGGCTTGACAAATTTCGGCACGAAGTCATCAAAGAGCCCCAAGAGATCATATAAGACGAGAACCTGCCCGTCACAATACGGCCCCGCGCCAATACCGATGGTCGGAATGGTTAGAGACTCCGTGATCCTCCGAGCCAATGGAGCGGGAATGGCTTCTAGAACAATCGCGAACGCGCCTGCTGCTTGCAGCGCTTCGGCGTCTTCAATCAACATTTCCGCCCGGTCCCTTCCTTTGCCCTGGACCTTGTATCCTCCAAACTGATGAACGGATTGGGGCGTCATGCCCAGATGACCCATTACCGGGATCCCAACGCTGGTCATGGCCTGAATGCGATCCGCCATGACACCGCCGCCTTCCAATTTGACGGCGGAGGCACCGGCCTGGAGTAATCGGCCGGCGTTGCGCAGGGCTTCTTCTCGGCTGACCTGATAGGACATGAACGGCAGATCTCCGATCACGATCGACCGTTGCGCCGCCCTGGCCACCATGCCCGTGTGATACAGCATTTCGTCCATCGTGACCGCAAGCGTATTCGGCTGACCCTGCACCACCACGCCGAGGGAATCGCCTACCAGAATGATATCGATCCCGGCCTGCTCCACGATTCTCGTGAACAGCGCATCGTACGCAGTCACCACGATGAGTTTCTTGCCTTCTCGCTTGTATTTCTGAAAGTCCGGAACGGTCATCATCCCAATTCCGCCTTCGTGAGGATTTCGGGAATTCTGTCGGTCGCTTTGAT
>DASSBQ010000322.1:0-6320 GCA_035698625.1 Nitrospiraceae bacterium | reverse complement strand
ATGGCGCTGCAGCCGGGAGAGAGCTGGGAACTCGGCGTCTCCCTCACCCTCGCTGAATCTCGCGAGCCGGGACGTCCGCAACCATGCAGCCCGGTGGAGCGGCAACTCGAGGCGGTCAAACAAGCGATCGACGAATCGTCCGAAGAATGGTTGAGCCATGAAGCGGCCGTCGAGAGCAACAGCCTGCTGCTCAATCAGGTCGTGCGTCGTTCCTTGCTCGATCTGCACGTGTTGGAAAGCTCGCTCAACGGTGATCGGTTCTTCGCCGCCGGCGTGCCCTGGTTCGTGACCCTGTTTGGGCGCGACAGTTTGATCACGGCGCTTCAAACCTTGGCCTACGATCCGGATATCGCGCGCGACACGCTGCAGCTTCTGGCCCAGTATCAAGGCCAACGTGTCGATCATTGGAGAGACGAGGAGCCGGGAAAAATCCTTCACGAGCTCCGGGTCGGCGAGCTTGCGCAGATGCACCAGATCCCCCATACACCGTATTACGGAACCATCGACGCCACGCCGTTGTTCCTGGTTCTGGTCAGCCGCCATGCCGAGTGGACCGGCGATTTGAATCTGTTCAAGGAACTGCGGCCGAATATTGAGCGCGCGCTTGAGTGGATCGACCGGTACGGTGATGGAGACCATGACGGCTACCTGGAATACGACAGCACGACCAAACATGGATTGATCAACCAGGGATGGAAAGATTCGGGCGACGCCATCGTCACGGCCGAAGGGCCGTTGGCCCGGCCGCCGATTTCTCTGGTGGAAGTACAAGGCTATGTCTATATGGCCAAGCGGGCGATCGGTGACCTGTACGAACGGATTGGAGAGGCAGACCGAGCCGCGAACCTTCGGCGTCAGGCCGATGAGTTGCGGCGACGGTTCAATCGTGATTTTTGGTTGGACGACAAGAACTTCTTTGCGCTCGCGCTCGAGGCTGACGACCGCCCGTGCTCCGTCATTTCTTCCAACCCCGGGCAAGCCCTCTGGACCGGCATCGTCGATACGGACAAGGCCGGGAAAGTTGTCGATCGATTGCTGGCGCCCGATATGTATAATGGATGGGGCATTCGCACGCTTTCCCGGCATGAACGCCGGTACAATCCCATCGGCTACCATCTCGGCACCGTCTGGCCCCATGACAATGCGTTGATTGCAGCCGGCTGCCGGCGGTATGGCTATGATGCCGCCGCCAGACAGATTTTTCAGGGGATGCTGGAAGCCGCCATGGGATTCGACCATTACCGGCTGCCTGAAGTGTTTGCCGGATTTGCGCGGGAAGAATACGGCGTGCCGGTTCATTATCCGGTGGCCTGCCACCCGCAAGCCTGGGCTGCCGGATCCATTCCGTACCTCCTTGAGACCATGCTGGGCTTGCAACCTCATGCCTTTGAGCAGCGGCTCGACATCGTGAATCCGGACTTACCCGCGCTCATCACCTGGCTGGAGATGCGGCGTGTGAGAGTGGGGCAGGCGGTGGTGGACCTTCGATTCGAGCGAGGGGTTGACGGCCTGGTCAGAACCGAGGTCATGAACAGCCAAGGGCCTGTTGAAGTGGTCATTCAGGACCAGGGGAAGAGCGGGACGTGACGAGACACGTCTACACCGCATCGCACTCGGCGCCCGGCATTTCCCTGAAGGACTGGTCGTGATCCGCCGCTTCATCATCTTCGGCGCATCCGGTGACTTGGCGGCTCGCTTTCTCATGCCGGCGTTGGCGTCGTTGCATGAGATGGGACGTTTACCGGATGGATTCCGGCTCCTCGGTCTCGGTCGCGATCAATGGGACCAGGCGAGCTTTCGACATCGGCTAGCCGACAAAATGGCGGAGACGGCGCCGGACGTGTCCGCCTCATCGCGGGAGGCCGTTGCGTCGGTGATGGACTATGCGGTGGTCGATGTCACCGACCCCAAACAGATCGCCAAGAGCCTCGAAGGGATCACAGAACCGGTCGTCATCTATCTGGCTCTTCCACCGGCGTTGTTTCATCCTGCCGTTGAAGCGTTGGCGGCGCGTGGGCTGCCACGAGGCAGCAAGCTGGTGGTGGAAAAGCCGTTCGGCGAAAATCTCGCCTCTGCTCAGTCGCTCAACCGGCTTTTGCACGAATCGTTTCCCGAACAGGACATCTTCCGACTGGATCACTTTCTGGGAAAGCAGACGGTACAGAGCGTACTGGGGTTGCGGTTTGCCAACCGAATTTTCGAGCCGCTTTGGAATTCCCAACATGTCGAGCGGGTAGAGATCGTCTGGGATGAGACGCTCACGGCCGCCGGACGCGCGGCCTTTTATGACTCGACGGGAGCACTGCGCGACATGATCCAGAACCACCTGTTGCAGTTGCTTGCGCTGATCGCCATGGAGCCGTTTCATTCTCTGAATGAACGGGCGCTCCGAGACCGTAAGGTGGACGTGTTCCGAGCCGTGCATCGCCTGTCTCCTGAGGCGGTCGCGCGACAGACTGTCCGGGGCCGGTACGGATCGGGTGCGATCAATGGACGGGCCATCAATGCGTACGTGGATGAGCGGGGTGTTGACGGGGATCGCCACACCGAAACGTTTGCGCAGGTCACCTTGAGCATCGACAATTGGCGCTGGTCCGGCGTCCCTTTCTTGCTTCGGACAGGTAAGGCTCTTGCGGCCGACCGACGCCACATCGCCGTGCACTTCCGTCCGGTCCCGCACTTGGCCTTTGGGCAGCAGGCGCACCCGACGCCGAATGTCCTGACGATCAGATTGAATCCGGATCAAATCGTGCTGGGGATCAACGTCAACGCGTCTGGTGATCTATTTGATTTGGACCGGGTTGACTTGGACAGTCCTTGCGGGTCCGGAGGGACTCCCGCCTATGTCCGGCTGCTGCTCGACGTGTTGCACGGAGATCTCACCTTGTCGATTCGTGATGATGAGGCAGAGGAATCGTGGCGAATTGTCGAGCCCATTCTGTCCGTGTGGAAGGAAGGAAAGGTCCCGTTGAGAGAATATTCCGCGGGCTCTGATGGTCCGGTGCGACAGCCAGTCGCCTGACGGGAGTTGTGGTACGTCGAAATTTATCCAATAGGCCGCCAAAACGATATGGATCTCTGCATTGCCTACGTGTTCACCACGGGCCGCTTCCCCGATGAAATTCAAATCACACCGCATATGCATGGATTAACCGAACGAGCCTGTCTGAACTATCACTAAGGCATCGCCGAAGCGAGAACTGTGACGAGCAGCTGGTGCTGAAGGAGGAACAAGTGGAACCATTGGCTATACTGGCGGCGCTGGCGATCGTAATCGGCATCATCGGTGTCATTGTGCTGGTCAAGGGGAAAAAGAAGAGACGCCGGTGAGGCAAGCGTGGAGCATGTCGGCCTTGTTCAAGACAGTATGCCCTGCTACTGTTCAGGCGGGATAGGTCGTTTCGGTATGGCTGAACCGTCTATGAAACCACTGCGTCGGACCGACGGCTATTTGCCAATCGAGGATCATGGTCTGATCGGAGACGGCGCCACCGCGGCCTTGGTCGCCCGCGACGGCCGGATCGTGTGGTTGTGCCTGCCTCGATTCGATTCTCCGGCCATGTTTTGTAGCCTGTTGGACGCAGGTCGGGGAGGCTATTTCGAAGTCACGCCGGAGGATCTGCAGGAGTCCCGCCAATTTTACGAACCGGATAACGCAGTGCTCGTGACGGAGATGAAGAGCGCAGGAGGTCTGGCCCGCCTCACCGATTGTTGCCCGCTCATGGCCGGCGCCGATCTGACCGATGACATTCAGGCCACCAGGCGGGAGCTCTTGAGGACAGCGGAGGTGCTATCCGGCACGGTGCGCCTCCGGATCGACATTGAACCTCGCGGAGGAGCGGAGGCCGAGATCCGGGACGGCGGCATTCGGGTGCGGTGCGCCGCGCAGCCCGATCTTATTTTGCATCTCCAATCATCCGCACCGTTGAACGGACTCCGCACGGTTGTGACACTTAAGAAAGGCCAAACGTTCCATGTGCTCTTGCGATGGCGACAGTCTCACGGCCATGTCGCGTCGTTCGACGCGCCTCGTCTGTATCGCGAGACATTTGCGGTCTGGAAGGAATGGCTGGCGCATGTCGATTATCGCGGTCCCCAAGAGGCCCTGGTCCGTCGCTCCGCCATCACCATGAAACTCTTGGATCATTTCGAGAACGGAGCGATTGTGGCGGCGCCGACGTCCTCGCTTCCCGAGCACATCGGCGGGGTTCGGAACTGGGATTATCGCTATGCCTGGGTGCGGGATGCCGCCTTTTCGGTGTATGCCCTGCATCGGATCGGTCTCTCGCATGAAGCGGCGGGGTTTCTGTCTTGGGTGCTCGAAGCGGTGGAGCGCGATGGCTCTCCACGGATCATGTATAACTTGGACGGCCGTAGGCCGCCGGATGAGACCGATGACCCGGAGCTCGAGGGGTACCGGCGTTCCAAGCCGGTCCGGTGGG
Source organism: Nitrospiraceae bacterium (assembly GCA_035698625.1). Taxonomy (GTDB): domain Bacteria; phylum Nitrospirota; class Nitrospiria; order Nitrospirales; family Nitrospiraceae; genus DASSBQ01. The sequence goes on along the minus strand of DASSBQ010000322.1, from coordinate 1,878 downwards.
GCAACGCCGCAGCCGATCAAACACAACATGACGTCTATGGAGAGATTCTCGACTGCGCCTATCAATGGACGGCTCATCACGGGTCGATGCCGGAGCGGCTCTGGAATCACCTCTGTGTTTTGGCTGACACAGCGGGGCGGGAATGGCACACGCCCGACCATGGTATCTGGGAAGTACGAAGCAGCGGGCGGCCCTTTACGTATTCGGCCGCGCTGTGCCAGGTGGCGGTAGACCGGGCGGCCCGGATGGCGGAACGCTTCGGTTTGCCGGGTCCCAGACAACGATGGAAGCAGATGGCGGACGACATCGGCCGGGCGATATTGGAAGAGGCGTGGGACGCAAAGGCCGGCACGCTGACTGAACATCTGGGCGGCGGGAGTCTGGATGCCAGCCTACTCGCGTTGCCGCTGAGGCGCGTGGTGCGCGCGGACCATCCGAAGATGGTGGCGACGACGCGCACGATCTGCGATCGTCTGGGCGCAGGCAAGGGTTTGCTGTATCGGTATCGCCACGAAGAGTCTCCGGACGGAATCCCGGGAGAGGAAGGCGCCTTTTTGCTGTGCAGCTTTTGGCTCGTCGATAACTTAGCTGGGCAGGGACGGGTGGAGGAGGCCGTGGATTTGTATGATTCTCTCTGCGCCAGAGCCGGACACCTCGGCTTACTCCCGGAAGAAATCGATCCTACGACCGGATCATTCTTGGGCAACTATCCGCAAGCCTTCAGCCACATCGGCGTAATTGCCAGCGGCGTGAATCTGGCGCGGGTTCTTCAACGGAAGAGAACCGCTGCTGCTCCCACGACATAAGGAGGGGCCGTGGGTTGTCACCTCGACTAGAATTGCCGCATGACAACGCCATCATTTAAGAAGGCCGGAGCCGACACACAGTTTCTGCCGGCTCCGGCTCCAGTTCTCGCACATGCCAGCCTCAAGAACACCGGTTCAGAACGCCATGCTGGCTCGCTCTTCCATGTTCCGGATGAACGCCTCATATTGGTTCACCTGTTCCGCGCCAATGGCCCGGACATGTCGATCGCGAGCATGCAAGTCATGCGGCGTGACCTGGTAGCAGTAGTCCCACAAGGCATCAGCCGTGTGAGAATCGATTCCTCCAACCCGTGCCTCTAACATCACCATGAAGGTATTCACGCCTTCATAGGTGGCGTGGCGATCGCCCGCGCGGTGTGCCTGCCGCACCTTACTCATTTGCTGGAGATAGGGATCGAGGTCACCCGAAATCACGCCTTTCTCAGCCAGGATCTGGTACGTGGCGACTTGGCCCAGCAGGTCTTCGGACCAGGCATCAGATTTGTGACTCTCGGTCGTGCTCCAAATCGCCGGCCCCGGCACCGCCAGAGCGATGCCAAAGCTGAGGAGGCTGGAAGCCGCAATCGTGCCGAGCAATGTTAACGTCTTGCCGTTGCCGTTCATGTCTGTCTTCCTTTCTTTGGTTGAGTAAAGTCGGTGCCGCTACTCTCGGGTGCAGACCGTCGCGCGCGCTTTCCCCCTGACCAGTGCAACGCTTGAGCCAATTCACGCTGACTCAGAAGTGACTGAATAAGCGGAAGTCTTCGAACAGGAGCGCGACGGGGATTCGTGAGACGTGATAGGGCACGGCGCCTACACGGTGAAAATTCACCACCGTGATGATCATGAGGCCCAGTTGCCAATACCTTCCTCGGCTGACCTGGCTTCGCTCCATCGAATCCGAGGCATTGCCACGATTCTTGGTCTTCCTGGACGCGGCTCGGACAGCCCCGGACGATTCAACAGAGCGGGTCCATGCTTTAAGAGGTTCATTGTCGTGAAAAGGCATGCTAAAGGAACAGGGACTCTTCCGCTGAGTCTCATTCTGAGCCTGATGCTGAACAGCTTCTTC
>DASSBQ010000321.1:0-3950 GCA_035698625.1 Nitrospiraceae bacterium | reverse complement strand
TTGCACTGGACGAAGGCTTGAAACGCACAGTTGCATGGTATGCGGGCTGTGCGAGAGTGGGCGGTGGGCGCACCTCAGAGCCATCAGCTCGTCCGCTATAACTCCATGGTTTTTAATCAGCGGGGCCCTCTCCGCAATCGGGCCGGACAAGAGGGTTCCATTCCAGTGCATCCGCCAAAGCGGTTCAAAGTGCAGGCGCCCATAACGCCAAGAGATCCTGCCTTAGGCAGCCTCCGACGCAGAAGGGCTCCGAACATTCTGAACGGTACACGTCGCCGGGATACCGCTTTCCTTAGCTGTAGGAGCCCGGGCTGGGTTCTACCCCGTTTCCACGGACACCTGAGTTAAGAGTTGTGGACTTGCTTGCTGAAACACCAGTCTCCGCCGCTGTCGGGGCTCATACCAGCGTCCGATGTAGTCAAAGATATCCGCTCTGGCCCACCAGCCCTCGTTCGGTACTGCCGCCGATTCACGCGCTCGCGTTTCGGACTCCGATCACGCCATCATGCTGCGTGTGCACGTCGCGCATGCGGTAGATTTAACGTGATTTCAGGACGGGCCACCGCAGAAGTCTACCGCGTCTGGTCAAGACGAACATACACATCTTGGAAGCGATCGACCTACTGAAACGGCACCGGCGGCCCGATCAGCGGCGTCTTGATCGGTGCAGCGGCTCCAATTGCGATCACGATCGCGTTTCCGAACGGATTCAGGAACGGATTGGCATCCCGCTTCCAGTTGTTGGTCAGCCAAATGTTGCCCGATGGATCGATCTGGCCTCCCGTGATCCGCTCCAGGGCGTCGCTTCGATAGCCGGTGCGGGGCGAAATCGGGTCCCCGACTTTCATTCCTTTCGGACACTTCTTGGTCGTGACTCCGCAAAATCGGCTGATCCCCGTCGGAATATCGGTGCTGGTGCCGACAGGGACCTTGCCGAAGTTGAACACCCACACCGTGTCGTCCCCGTCCGCCGCGATCCCCCAGGGCAGCGTCAGGCCTCCGCCGGTAAAAGGCGAACCGGGATAGGGTTTCCGATCCTTCATGCGGTACATCGTGACTGTTGGATTGGTCGCGGAACCCAGCGCGGTTCGCGTCGGACACGGCGAATCGAGCCAGTCCGAATTGGCCACCCAGATGTTCCCTTTGGTATCGGCGGCGTTTCCGACGGGGTGGCTCAGGACCGTCTTGCCCTGGTAGGTGCCCGGCAGGGTATCGACCACGTGGCCTTTTGGCGAGACGATCGAAATGGTGTTGGCGCGATTATTGTTGAACCAAACGTTGCCGTCGAGATCGACGACGGCGCCGAATGGTTTCAGCTGCGGATCCCCGGGTTCCGGTGCAGATGCCAGAGGAATGTTGAACGCCTGATTCGGATCTCCTCCCGGTATCTTGGTGACCGAGTCGGTTCCGCAGTTGGCAATCCAGATATTCCCCTGTTGGTCCGACACCGTGCCCTGCGGCCACGAGATCTCACCTTTGGTATAGCCCCCGACATGGGAGATCGGGGTGCCGTCCGGCTGGAACGCGGAGACGCTGTTGTGCGGCGCCGCCCGGGGAAGCAAGGCGCAGGGCGGATCCTGGAACCCAAAATTCCCGATCCATACCTTCCCGCTTGGATCGAGCGTGATGCCGTAGCCCGCGCCGCTGAGGCCCCCGCCGAAATACGGAGAGTCGGCAACATTCTTGCCCCAGGGATAGAACTTGATCAACCGGCGGCCGGCGCAGGCGAAATGGTCAGGCGCCTGGGGCACGGCATTGTCGTTCACCCAGACAAACCCCTGCTGGTCGATAGCGAAATTGCCCGGTCCGTTCATGAGATTATCGCTATCCTGCGCGCTGTAGGCGCCGCCGGTAATCTTGAGGAACAGCAGCCAATTCGTCGGACGTTGTGCGAGCGCCGGCTGGTAGATCGGCTTGACCCGCGATAAGAGGAAGATGGGATCGTCCCCGTCTGCCGGGTATCCCGGATAGGCCGGATTCTTGACGAGGTTGGCGATCGCCTGCAGGACGTTCTCGGATGGCGCCCCTCCCGGCGGCGTGGTGGCTTGGAAGAGCTTGGTACAGTGGCGGGCCTCGGCGACGCAGCTCGCCACGACATTGGTCAACGAATTGAACGTCGGAAAAGTCGACGTCTCGATCCCGTTTGGACTCGACTTGAGCGCCATCCCGACCGTCCCGGTCTGCGGATCGGCGAGGTTACGGGCCATATGCGCGGCATTCGTCATGCCATACGTATTCCCTATTATCTCCTTGCTCTGCACGAACTGCGCGAACGCGTTCCCGGTCGCGACCGTGGTGCGCTCATTCACCACAACCTTGTCGGGGGCATCTGAACCCGTGCCGATTGCGCTCGCGAGCATGGCCGGGCCGTTTTCTGCGATCACAAACAGGACGAGATGTCGTCCGCCGGTGAGGTCTTTCTTGTCGGTGATTGGGGAATACTCGATTCGAAACTGGCCGGAGCGATCGGTTTTGGCTGATCCGATTCGTTCGTAACGCGGACGGCTGCCGGCGTAGCTCGCGTACAGTGAGACGTGATAGCCTGCCAATCCATTGCCATCGCTGCTCACGAGGCCTTCAAGGCTGCGGCCACGTCCGCCGCCTGTCGCGCAAGACGCGCCGGCCAGCGTCAATCCTGCGATACCAATCAGTGCAATGCCGCGAAAAGAGAACGATCGGAATAACTTCCAACGGTCTACCATTCTGAGGCCTCCCCACGTCCCTCGTCTTTGTTCTTAGTGCGCTGTACCGTGTGGCGGGAGCTTACTCCAGTCGTTAAGGCATGGGCAACTGCTTCTTCACATGGGCGATTATTTACAAGCGGTCCTTGCTTACAAAAGAGGCGGAACCCTACATCTCATTATTGAGCACTTGAGAAATATTTTCCGTCGCGGTAGCCTGCCGCACGTCAAGTTCCTCTGTACTGATTGCGTATTGATACGTCGGATTCCAAGACTGGTCGGACATCTGTGAAACTTCCAAACGGTTCTTTCCTTATCTTGCCGATTGTCCTGCTGCTCGGAGCATGTCAGGCAAAAGGTCCCGGGGCGGCATCTGAATTACAGGCTCTACAGCAACAGTTGGCCGTACAGAAAGAATTGCTGGAAGGGATTCGGTCCGACATCGAACGGATTAAGAAGGTGATCGAAGAGGGCCGGCGCCATCCGTTTCAGCTGGAAGGGGAACCCCAACCGGTCAGCACTGACGACGACCACATCCGCGGACGGGCTGATGCTAAACTGACGCTGATCGAGTTCTCCGATTTCCAGTGTCCGTTCTGCGAGCGCTTCTACCGCGAGACCTTGCCGCTGATCGACAGGGACTACATCCAAACCGGAAAGGTCCGGATGGTCTACCGGGACTTTCCCCTTGCGAGCGTGCATGAGAATGCCCAGAAGGCGGCGGAAGCAGCGCAATGTGCAGGAGAACAGGGGAAGTATTGGGAAATGCACGACCAGATCTTTGCCAACCATACGGCCATGAGCGTGGAGGACTTGAAAAAACACGCGAGAGGATTGGGCATTGCCGTGGACCGATTCGACAGGTGTCTGGAATCCGGCGCGTATGCCGAGGAGGTCAAGAAGGATATGGCGGACGGTCAGGCTCTGGGAGTTCAAGGAACGCCGACCTTTTTTGTAGGACCGACCGGCAAGGACAACACCATTCAGGGCATTCGGATCGCCGGCGCCAGGCCATACGCGGTGTTTAAACAGATGTTCGACAGGTTCCTGGAAGCAAACTAGCGCGAGAATAGGAGCGGTTGCTATGTCTCATATGACGGCGTCACGTGCGAGGACACTCACTTGGCAGCGTGGCATGGTGACAGCCATCGCGTTTCCCGTAGCCGTGATGCTGTTGGCCGGATGTGCAAGCTCGGGTCACGACAAGGCGCGTTCCGCTCAAGTTGTCGGTGGAGCCAGCGGAACTGCAAATGGCATGGGAAACGGGGA
>DASSBQ010000320.1:0-4607 GCA_035698625.1 Nitrospiraceae bacterium | reverse complement strand
CGGACCAGACAATCAGCAGATGGGTATTTTGAATTTCGGTGTACCCCTGCCGTTGTTCAATCGCAATCAAGGCGGGGTGATCCAGGCGGAAGTGGCGGCTCAGTCGGCCCAGGCGGATTTGGACAAGACCGTGAACTTGGTTGAGAATCAGGTCGATGTGGCCTATCACAATCTGCTCCAAAGCCGTCGATTGGTCGAAGCCTATTTGGCGGGTGTGCTCGACGATGCGCGATCGACGTTGTCCATCGTGGAGCGGGCCTATGAACGGGGAGGCGCGACGATTCTGGATCTTTTGGACGCAGCCCGAACGTCGCGCGCCATCCAGCAGAATTACATCGAGGCCTTGTTTGCCTATCAACACAATTTGTTTCAGCTGGAAAGTGCGGTCGGGCAGGAGATTCTTTCATGACACGCATGCCGGTGACCGCGATATTGGCCGTCGTGTTCGTGGGGCTGATGGCGTGCGGACGCGCGCAGGAACCGGCGCCGTCGGATGCGGCCACGTCGGTCGCCGAGCAGCACTCCGAGCGCCTCGCGCAATCCGGCCAGATCGAGACGGCGGTCATCGATGTGAAATCGGTTCAGCCGGAACTGATCTTGTCCGGAAAGGTGGCGTATGGAGAGGACCGGTATTCCAAGGTCTCTTCTCCGTTGCAGGGGCGAGTCGTGGAAGTTCGGGCGCATCTGGGGGATCGCGTCAAAGTCGGCGATACACTGCTCATTATCGACAGTGCGGACATCACGCAGGCCTATTCGGAGTTCGTGAAGGAAGCCTCGGAGCTGGAATTCGCCACGCGCGGCTATGAGCTCGCGAAAGAGCTGTATCAGACGAAGGCGCTGGCGCTCAAAGATCTCAAGCAGGCGGAGAACGATCTCATTAAAGCCAGGGCGGAGTTCAGGCGGTCAAAGGAGCGCCTGTTGTCGCTGCGCATCCCGAGCATCGAACTCGATAAGCCGCTGGCGCAACAGCGCATCACGTCGCGATTCGACATGAAAAGCCCGCTGAGCGGCACGGTGGTGGAACGAACCGTAACGCCCGGCCAATCGGTCGGCCCGGATGCGGGACAGGTCTTGTTCACGGTGGCGGATCTGGATAGGCTGCAGGTCGTCGCCGACGTCTATGAGCGGGACTTGGCGCTGGTTAAGGTGAGCCAAGTCGCGAGGGTGAACGTGGAAGCCTATCCGGACGCCGACTTCGCGGCCGTGGTGGCGTCGATCGGGGACGTCGTGGATCCGAACACGCGGACGATCAAAGTCCGGGCGTGGGTGGATAATCAAGATCACCGCTTGAAGCCCGAAATGTTCGCCCGCCTCCATCTCGATGTCGGAGATGCGAATCCGTTCCTGACGATTCCCAAAGAGGCGGTAGTCGAAGTGGACGGAAAATACTTTGTGTATCTCGTCGAATCCCCCGACAAGTATGTCAAGCGAGAGGTGCGGGTCTCGAATGTCTCGAGCAATATGGTCCGGGTGCTTCAGGGCCTGTCTCCCGGGCAGCGCATCGTCACCAAGGGTGCCGTCTTGGTCAAGGGTCAAGAGGTCAAAGGGTGAGCCTCGTTCGGGATGCGGTTGATCCGGCCAACGGACTAAGCGGCGACCGTCCACGTCGATGATCGCCCGCATCGTCGAAATCTCCCTCGTTCAGCGATTCCTGCTCTGTGCCCTCGGTTTTGCTCTTCTCTTCGGCGGTCTCTACGCGTTCAACGTCCTTGATATCGTCGCCTATCCCGATCCTTCTCCGCCGATGGTCGAAGTCATCACGCAGTTTCCCGGGTGGTCCGCCGAGGAAATCGAGCGCCAGATTACCGTTCCTATCGAAGTGGCGCTCAACGGCATGGTGGGACTGAGCGATATTCGTTCCTTGTCTATTTTCGGACTGAGCGACATCAAGGTGTATTTTGATTTCGGAACGGATTATTTTCGCGACCGGCAGGAAGTCGTCAATCGGTTGGCGACGGTGGCGCTTCCTCCCGCCGCTGTTCCGACCTTGTCGCCCTGGTGGGCGATCGCTGAAATTTATCGGTATGAACTGGCGGGAGATGAACGCGTCAGCCTGACCGATTTGAAGACGACGCAGGATTGGCTGGTGCGGCGGGAGTTCCGGCGCGTGCCGGGCGTGATCGACGTGACGGCCTTCGGGGGCACCACCAAGGAATACCACGTCGATATCGACCCCGGGAAATTAATGAGCTATGGAGTCAGCCTCTCGCAAGTGATGCAGGCGCTGAGCAACAGCAACGCGAATGTCGGCGGCAACTACCTTACCGTGGGAGCCCAAAATTACAATATCCGCGGTCTCGGCCTCATCAACGGCCTCGAAGATATCGAGCATGTGATGGTGGCCGAAAAAGAAGGGACACCGATTTTCGTCAGGACGCTGGGAAAGGTCACGGTGGGAAATCGTGTCCGGCTCGGCAAGGTCGGCATCGATGACAGGGATGATGTGGTCGAAGGCGTGATCTTGCTCCAGCGCGGATATAAGGCGCTGCCTGTGCTCGACGGAGTCCGGGACAAGGTCGCGGAGTTGAATAAGTGGAAGCTGCCGGCCGGCATCAAACTCAAGACGTTTTATGATCGAACCGCCTTGATCCACACGACCATCGAGACGGTACGGGACATTCTGATCAGCGGAATGGTCCTGGTCTTCGTCATCCTCTACTTCTTTCTCGGGCATTTTCGGGCCGCGATGATCGTGGCGTTGACCATCCCGCTGTCCTTGTTGTTTACCTTTTCGATGATGGTGCTGGCCGGCCAGTCCGCCAATCTCATCTCCTTGGGGGCCATCGATTTCGGCATTATAGTGGATGCCACACTGGTCATGGTCGAAAGCATTTTCTTCCATCTGGCGCACGACCGCCGGTCGGGACTGACCATACACCAGCAAATCGTCCGATCCGCGCGCCATGTCGGGCAACCGATTTTATTTTCGACCGCAATTATCGTCGTGGCCTTCATCCCTTTGTTTACGATGACCGGCGTGCCCGGCAAAATTTTCGCTCCGATGTCGATCACATACGGATTTGCCTTGCTCGGCGCTCTACTGATGGCGTTCACTTTGGCGCCTGTCTTGTGCTCCTTTCTGTTGACCGGTCCTCTGAGGGAGGAAGACACGTGGCTGGTCCGTGTGATCAGGAATCTCTATCGAAGGACCCTCCAATGGGCGCTGGCGAATAAGATCATCGTCATCGGCGTCTCCGTGGCGGCGATGCTGCTGACCGTCATGGCGCTCCAGTTCATCGGCGGGGAATTCATGCCGGCATTGGAAGAAGGAAACCTTTGGGTGCGCGCGACGATGCCCGTCGATATTTCCTTCGATCAGGCGGCTCGTCTGTCGGGAGAAATCCGGGGCATGTTCCGCCGCTCGCCGGAGATCTCCACGATCGTATCGCAATTGGGACGACCCGATGATGGAACCGATCCGACCAGCTTCTTTAATGCTGAATTCCTGGCTAATCTGAAACCCGCCGGTGAGTGGCGTACGGGGATGACGAAGGAGCGGTTGATCGAGGAAATCGAGGAACGACTCAAGTCGATTCCCGGTGTTATTTTTAATTTTAGCCAGGTGATTCAGGACAACGTGGAAGAAGCCATGTCCGGCGTCAAAGGGGAGAACTCGATCAAGCTGTTCGGCAACGATCTGAAGACACTGGAAGCCACGGCGGTCGAGATTGAAAGGGTGATGAAGGGAATCCCGGGCGTCAAGGACTTGGGCATTTTGCGGCTCATGGGACAACCGAACCTGTTGATCGAAGTGAACCGAGAAGCGAGCGCCCGGTATGGCCTGCAAGTCTCGGACGTGAATGCCGTCGTCCAAGCCGCTATTGGGGGCCAAGCTGTGACCCAGGTGTACGAAGGCGAGCGCCTGTTCGATCTGGTCGTGCGGTTTCTTCCCGAGTATCGGCAAGATCCCGAGGCGATCGGCAATATTCTGGTCAATACGCCAAACGGCGCCCGCATCCCGCTGAAACAATTGGCGACCATCACCACCCAGACCGGAGCGTTTATTATTTATCGCGAGAACAACGAACGCTATATTCCGATCAAATTCAGCGTGCGCGAGCGGGATCTCGAGAGCACGGTGACCGAGGCGCAGGCGAAATTGGCCCAGGCTGTCAAATTGCCGGAACGCTATCGCATGGAATGGGCCGGCCAGTATGATCAGTTAAAGGATGAGCAGGCCCGCCTGGTCAAAATCGTTCCGCTCAGCCTGGTGCTGATTGTGTTCTTGTTGTATACAACGTTTAATTCGATCAAAGATGCCTTGTTGGTGCTCGTCACCGTGCCCTTTGCGTTGATCGGGGGTGTCCTGGCGCTGACACTGACCGGGACCCATTTCAGTATCTCGGCGGCAGTCGGCGTCATTTCCACGCTGGGCGTGGCGATCCTGGGCGGCGTGCTGTTGATTTCGCGTATTCAGGACTATCGCGCCGGCGGAATGCCTATGCGCGAGGCCATTTTGAAGGGTGCAGATGTACAGATGCGGCCGATTCTCATGGCCACTCTTGCCGCGGCCATCGGCTTATTTCCCGCGGCGATCGCGACAGGAATCGGGTCGCAGGCTCAGAAACCGCTCGCCCGTGTGGTCGTCGGCGGCATGCTGACGGCCG
>DASSBQ010000319.1:0-3592 GCA_035698625.1 Nitrospiraceae bacterium | reverse complement strand
ATACGCCGATCCTGATCCTGGCGGCGCTCGTGACCGTCTATATCGTGCTGGGGATCCTGTACGAGAGTTATATTCATCCCTTGACGATTCTTTCGACGCTTCCGTCCGCCGGAGTCGGCGCATTGCTTGCTTTGATGTTGGTCGGGACGGAGTTCAACGTGATGGCGCTGATCGGCCTGATTCTGTTGATTGGTATCGTGAAAAAGAACGCGATTATGATGATCGACTTTGCGTTGGAGGCGGAGCGCAAGGAAGGAAAGCGGCCGGCGGAGGCTATCTATGAGGCGTGCCTCCTTCGGTTCCGTCCAATCATGATGACGACCATGGCCGCTCTCTTGGCGGCATTGCCGCTGGCCGTCAGCGCCGGAGTGGGAGCCGAGCTGCGGCGTCCTTTAGGCATCGCCATTGTGGGTGGGCTGATTGTGAGCCAGGCTTTGACCTTGTACACCACTCCTGTCGTCTATCTGGCCTTTGATCGGATGGCGCGTCGGCTGGCCGCCCGCCGTCAAAGGACCGCGTCGGGGGAGCATCTGAGCACCGAACCGATATGAACGTCTCGGCGTCCTTTATCCACCGCCCTGTCGCCACGACGCTCTTGACCGTCGGGGTGACGCTTCTTGGCGTCATCGCGTTTCAGTTTCTGCCAGTGGCGGCCTTGCCGCAAATCGAGTTTCCCACTATTTATGTGTCCGCGAATCTGCCGGGCGCCAGCCCGGAAACCATGGCGACTTCGGTGGCGGCACCGCTTGAACGGCAATTCGCGCGCATTGCCGGCGTGACCGAAATGACCTCGACGAGCACGCTGGGCTCCAGCGGGATCGTCCTCCAGTTCGAATTGAATCGAAACATCGACGGGGCGGCCCGGGACGTGCAGGCCGCCATCGCCGCCGCGCGTGGGGACTTGCCCAACACGCTGCCGATGAATCCTCAATACCGAAAGATCAATCCCGCCGACGCTCCCATCATGATCCTGGCTCTCATGTCCGAAATGGTGAGCCGCGGCAAGATGTATGACGCCGCCTCCAGCATCCTGCAGCAAAAACTGTCGCAGATCGAAGGCGTCGGCCAGGTAGCGGTGGGCGGCGGTTCGTTGCCGGCCGTGCGCGTGGAGTTGAATCCGACGGCGTTGAACAAATACGGCATCGGGCTCGGCGATGTGCGCCGGATGTTGAACGAGACCAACGTGAATCGTCCCAAGGGATATCTGGCGGACGACACCCGCACGTGGCAGATTCGAACCAACGACCAGCTCCATACCGCCGACGACTATCTGCCCTTGATCGTCACGTACCGCGAAGGCCGGGCGGTGCGGCTCGCGGATGTGGCGACGGTGGACAATTCGGTGGAAGACGTTCGGACGCTGGGGTTGGCGAACGGCAAGCCGGCGGTCCTCATGATTGTCTTTCGGCAGACGGGCGCCAACCTGATCGAGACCGTGGATCGGGTGCGCGCGCTCCTCCCGCAATTGGAAGCGTCCATTCCCGGCAGCATGACCTTGTCCGTGGTGAGCGATCGATCGCCTGTCATCCGGGCGTCTCTGCACGAGGTGGAGCGGACCTTGGCGATCTCGGTGTTGCTGGTCATATTGGTCGTCTTCTTCTTCATTCGGGACCTGCGGGCGACACTTATTCCAAGCGTGGCCGTCCCGGTGTCGCTGATCAGTACGTTCGGCGTCATGTACCTCTTCGGCTACAGTCTGGACAACCTCTCCTTGATGGCGCTGACTATTGCAACGGGATTTGTCGTGGATGATGCGATTGTCGTCCTCGAAAATATCAGCCGGTATCGCGAGCAGGGCGTGCCGCCTCTCCAAGCGGCATTGCGGGGGGCGAAGGAGATTGCCTTTACCGTGCTGTCGATGACGGTGTCTCTCGTGGCGGTCTTCATCCCTATTCTGCTGCTGGGCGGCATGATCGGACGGTTGTTCCGGGAATTCGCCGTGACGCTGTCCGTCGCCATTCTAATTTCGCTGGTGGTCTCGCTGACGACGACGCCGATGATGTGCGCGAGGTTCTTGCCGTCTCATCGACAGCGCCGCCACGGCCGCCTGTATCGGCTGAGCGAGCGACTCTTCGACGCCATGCGAGGTCATTATGCGTCGAGCCTCGGATGGGTGCTGCGGCATCCCCGCAGTATGTTGGGCGTGACCTTGGCGACCATGGGCCTGAGCATCTATTTGTACGTCATCATCCCCAAAGGCTTCTTCCCCCAACAGGACACGGGACGGATGTTCGGGAATATTCAAGCCGCGCAGGATATTTCCTATCAAGCCATGCGGCAGAAATTGACCGAGGTCATAGAGATCATCCAGCAAGATCCCGCCGTCGACAATGTGACGGGATTTTTAGGAGGCGGACATGGAGGATCCGTGAATTCCGGCCGCATATGGATCGCATTGAAGCCGATCGAAGAGCGCCGCCTGGACGTGGACCAGGTGATCGCTCGCTTGCGCGGGAAACTGGCAAAGCTTCCCGGCGCGCCGACGTATCTGCAGGCGGTGCAGGATCTCCGCATCGGCGGCCGATCGAGCAGCGCGCAATATCAATACACGCTTCAAAGCATCGATCTGGCCGAACTCAATACCTGGGTTCCTGAAGTGGAACGCCGGCTGCGCACCTTGCCGGAAATTGCCGATGTGAACAGCGATCAGCAGGACAAGGGCCAACAGTCCCTGGTGGTGTTCGACCGGAGCACGGGTTCGCGGCTGGGCGTGACGCCGCAACTCATCGACGATACGCTGTATGATGCCTTCGGGCAACGGCAGGTCTCCATCATGTATACCCCGCTCAACCAGTATCATGTCGTGATGGGGGTCGCGCCGAAATACTGGCAAAATCCAGCGGCCTTGCATGACATCTATGTCCGCTCGATGACCGGCGCCCAGGTGCCGCTGAGCGCGGTGGCCCGGTACGAGTCGGCTTCTTCGCTGCTGTCCGTCAACCATCAGGGTCAGTTTCCGGGCGTAACCTTGTCGTTTAATATGACGCCGGGGGTCTCCTTGGGCGAGGCGGTGGCGGCAATCGAACAGGCCTTGCGTGAGATGGGATTGCCGGCCGGCATCAAAGGAAGCTTTCAGGGCGCAGCGAAGGCCTTCCAATCGTCGCTGGATACGGCGCCCTTCCTTATCCTGGCGGCCATCGTCGTGGTGTACATTGTGTTGGGGATTCTCTACGAGAGCTATGTGCACCCTCTGACGATTCTCTCGACCTTGCCTTCCGCCGGCGTCGGCGCGTTGCTGGCCTTGCTGCTGTTCAAGACCGAGCTGAGTCTGATCGCCCTGATCGGCATCGTCCTCTTGATCGGCATCGTGAAGAAGAACGCGATCATGATGATCGACTTTGCGTTGGAGGCGGAGCGCAAGGAGGGTAAAGGACCCGCCGAGGCGATCTACGAAGCCTGCCTCCTGCGCTTCCGTCCCATCATGATGACCACCATGGCGGCGCTGTTCGGGGCGCTGCCCCTTGCGGTGGGCACCGGGGTTGGGGCCGAATTGCGGCGGCCCCTCGGCATCGCCATTGTGGGAGGTTTGCTGGTGAGTCAGATGCTGACCCTGTACACCACCCCTGTTGTCTACCTGTATCTCGATCGCGTG
>DASSBQ010000318.1:0-6913 GCA_035698625.1 Nitrospiraceae bacterium | reverse complement strand
CGATCTCCATTTCCACGATCTGCGGCACACATTTGCTACACGGCTCGTTCAAGCAGGAGTCGATCTGTATAAAGTGCAACGCCTGCTTGGGCATAAATCGCCAGCGATGACCCAGCGCTATGCCCATCATTATCCAGAGAGTTTACGGGATGGGGTGGAAATCCTGGACCGGGGAAGGATCGTTAGCACAATTCCAGCACAGCGACACGTTGCCGTTGCGGTGAATTCCTAAGTGTTTGAAAAATGGAGCCGGCGAGTGGAATCGAACCACCGACCTGCGGTTTACGAAACCGCTGCTCTGCCAACTGAGCTACGCCGGCTTCCGGAATGCGGAGAGATGCTTGGGCATCGGAGAGGCATCTTACTCAGGCCGCTTCAGTACTGTCAATGCGGCATCGCTGAGACGACAACCACGCGCTGATGAAGACATGAACGGCATGTGATTCAGCCGCCTGCAGGCATCAGGCATCGGCCGGTTTCCGAAACAATGGATTGCTCTTGAGCGCCTCAAAAAGAATATCAGCCTTCACGGCTTCGCCCTCGACGGTCAGGTGACAATTGTCCAGAAACCATTCGTCTTTGAATCTCGCTTGCGGCGGAATAACGAACGCCGCCCCATACCGGCGGGCGACCTGGTCCATAACCTCGTACGTCTTCTGCAACCCGATCACCAATGCTTCCTCGTAGCCCGTGAACGCCGGGGCGTTCTTGGACAGATTCTCCTTGCGCGCCTGCAAGAATCCGAACAGGACGATCTGCGACCCGGCTTGCTTTGCCTGCGACACGAGATACTCGACGTTGCGGCGGAATCCTTCGGGATCCGTTCGCTTCACCCGTTCAACCGCATCCTGCGGAGGCACTTCCCAAAACGGCTTGGTGTAAAAGACCGTGCCGACCGGCTCAAGCCATCTGGCATAGAGATACTTGGCGATGTTCGACCGACTCAAGATCGTTCGTTCACCCGGCCTTGGCCGCAAGCCGCTTCCATGGTCGCGGAAATGGGTATATTCGGGATCATATCCGTCGAAAAACAATGGAAGCACATCGTTGCCGCCTCCATGATAAATGATCATGTCCGGTTCCAGATGGCGGTGCCGAAAGACATACGCAGCCACCGTCTCGGCGCTCGTCCCGTAGTTAAGGCCGGCATTGATGACCTGCACGCGTTTCCCGGAAATCGCCTGCAACTTCGCCTCGAGCTGCGCGACCCAGGTATCTTTAGGATTCTTCACATAAGGCCACATATACGTCGTCGAACCGCCCAGGCAGAGTATCCTGATCGTGTCCTTGTCTTTCTGAATCGTGAACTCCTCGTTTCGATAGCCGCGTGAATTGGTCTGCTGAAATCCGGCGCCATAGAAGTTCGGCACGTTGGCGTACAGCATATAGGGATGCGGCATGAGTGTCGTTTGTCCGCGTTTAATCCCGGCGCCTTCGGTTGACCATGGCTTGCCTTGGTAATGATCGACGGTTCGCTTTCCATTGGCGTAGGAAGCATGCTCGTAGAGATAGCCGGCGGCATATTCCAGCACGAGAATCGATAGACCGATGCTGAGCAGGCTCACGGTACCGCCCAAGACAATGCCTCGAATGCGCGTCATGAATGTTTACCTCTTGGGGGTTCGTACAGAGCGATCATCGCAGCCGCCGCGCGCGCCGACGGGCGCCGGCCTTCCTGAATCACACCAGCAGGGTCGGAGAGAGGATAGCCTCTGAGGAGCCATGGGGGCGAATAGCCCTTTCAATGAGGCTTGCTGAGCGGCAACAGCCGAAGGCGAGAAGACTGGCCGGCGTTCGGCAGGCAAAGCGGCTCTTGGGCATTCCCATATTGGTGCTTGGCCACGTCTTGCACCTGCCGGTGCACATATGTGCAAAGCTCGCCGGCCAAGACGGTGCCGTTGTTATCCAGATCGGCGGCCCCGCGGAGTCCCTTGAAGAGATAATAGGTGAACAGGCCGTGCTGTCCCGGCCGGTAAGCGTGGGCATCTTGCAGGGCGTTATTGCCGATGATCCACATAAGACGTTCGGTTCCCTGCCCGTTTTCCGAGGCATCCCACGCCGGCGCTGCGCCTTCCGGGACGTTTCTGCCCGGAGCCGGTTCAAGCGAGAGGTCCAGCAACAGCACGGCTTGCTGGATCGATGTGCGAGCCAACGCGCGCTGCAACCGCGCCAGCGAATAGAGTCGAGACGGCGGAGCAGCGGTCCCGTCAAAGGGAACCAGAAACACAGCGCCCGTCGCAGGATCGACAACGCCTCGCCCGGACACGTACACGAGCGCGGTGCTTCGGGGCTCGGCTTGTTGCGGCAACCATTTTTCGAACACCTCGGCCAAATCCTCTTTCATGACATGCGAGTCCTGTATGACCTTCACCCGTTGGCTCGGAATGCCCATGAAGAATTTGAAATACTTCGCCATGATCTCCGCATCTCGATTGGCGAATTGAGTTCCCGACATGGCCGGATCCCGGAACTGACCGACTCCAATGGCGATACCGATGGCTTGAGGATTTTTCAACGGCCCCGGGCCGTACGGCATTTGGTCGACATCAACGGACAGGACTTCGGCATCTTCTTCACGATCCGGCCGAATGGCGATCAGAAATCGTTTCGGAGCCGGCGACGCGCCTGAACTGGCCGCCCGGAGCATGCAGACCAGTTCCGCCTGTTCCACCTCCGTGACCGAGCCCAGAACGCCGTTAATCGACATGCGTTTGATGTCGCCGGGACCCACGGTTCCGACCTTCACCGGATGGGTCAGGTTCTGAAGGACGGCGGGGTGTCCCGCAAAATCGATTTCCACGTCCTCGGCGACAACCCCTCCGTCGTTCTTAATCTCAAATTCCACTGTAAAACGCTCGTCGCGCTCCAGCACTTGGTTGCGATTTTCATCCCGAAAGATGGTGCGGAACGACAGCCGAACCTCTTCGCCGTCCCGCCGTGCAGGAACGGCAGCGGCCACAGCCGGCCTTCCGGGCAGTTCGGAGGCGGCAGGGGACGGCACTGGAGGTTCCGGCTGACTCGGGCGGGCGGCGGCTACGACCGCTGCCGGTCGCTCCGGAGCGGTGGCCGCCATTGGTCGAGGATTCTTAGGGGATTGTGCCGCTTCGCGAATCTTGGCGGACTCGCCAAGATGCCGCGCCATGCCTTCCACCACTTTATCGACCGTGTCTCGGGCCAGTTCGTCCAAGCCTTTTACGTTGCAGGAATCGCTGGTCGCGTCGACGTCATCGCGGCTTTGGCTCTGGAGCTTCTTGCTCTGACGCACTGTTCCATCCGGATCGCTATAGGAAAAATCGAGGCCGAGGGTGACGGTTGCCGGATAGGACCGGTTCACCTTCCTCGGTACGAAGAGCTCCAATTGCTTCAGCCCCAGCGCGACGTCGATGACCCCGTCCACCGGCACGGAGGAAGATGACGCCACCACGACCTTGTGAAAGACCATGCCCAATTTGTTTCTCAACGCCTCCTGAAGCGGGCCTTCCACATTCACAGAGGCCGGCTGGCCGCAGGCATCCCGATACTCCAAGACAGCCTGCTCCACGCTGGAATCGGGGCGGAGTAATACGGTCAGCGGCAGATTGTAGCTGATGAATTTTTCGCTTCGGCTGAAAAACTGGCACCCCGGGAGAACGAGAAGCAGGCACAGCAGCAGAACCGGACCTGAAACATACCGGCTTCTCTCGTTGGACGCGGTGGGTCCCGACGCTGAGCGCAATCCGACCGCGTTCGTTTCACGTACGCATGAAGCCGAGTCGGGTCGGATTTGACAGCCCTTTGATGCTTCGTTATGGTCAGGCACGTGATCGACCTCTCTGAAAATCCGCCGGCCCATCATACGACACATCGATCCGTCTGGACAGCCTTCAGCGAACTCATTCGACTGCGCAACCAGTCTGGCACATGGCTCCTCATGTTGCCAACTCTGTGGGCGCTCATACTCGCGAACGCCGGCCGGCCGCCGGTGTCATTGCTCGCAGTCTTTATCGCAGGCTCGTTCATCATGCGAAGTCTCGGCGTGGTCCTCAACGATCTTGCCGATCGCGATTTCGACCGCCAGGTCGCGCGGACCAAAACCAGACCGCTGGCCGCCGGGACACTGAGCCTGCGCCAGGGTTGGGCGGTCGCAGCGGTGCTGCTCGTGGCGGCAGCAGCTCTCGTCATGGCGCTCAATCCGCTCGCTATTCTCCTGAGTCCGGTCGGCTTGCTGCTCGCCGCTCTGTACCCCTATGCCAAGCGCACGCTGCAACTCCCCCAAGCCGTGCTGGGCATCGCCTTCGGTTGGGGAGTCATCATGGCGTGGGCTGCTTCCCGCGCTCAGCTGGCAAGCCCGGCGTGGGCGCTGTTCGGTGCGACCATCTGTTGGGCCATCGCCTACGATACGATCTACGCGCTCCAGGATCGCGATGATGATGCGCGCATCGGCGTAAAATCAGCCGCCATTTTGTTTGGTTCCTACGCGTGGATCGCTGTCGGCATGTTCCTGGCCGCCATGCTGGTATTACTTGGATTTGCGGGATACTGGTGTTCCGTGCAACCGTTTTATTACGTGGTCCTGGCTTTCGTCGGAGTATTCTTCGCGTTCCAGGTCAAGACACTGCGGGGGCCGATCTCTCCGCCTACTGCCTTTGCGCTGTTCAAGCAACACATCTGGGCGGGAACGGTCATTTTGTTTGGGATGTGGGTCAGTGTCGGCGTATAAGACCTACCCTTCCACCTTCTCGATGGGCTTTTCCGGCTTGGGCGCGCGCAATGTGCGAAGGTACATGCTGACGGCTTTGGCATCGGCGTCGCTGAGCCCGAGATTCGGCATTCTCGTCTCGGGCTTCATCACCTGGGGATTTCTCAGCCAGCGATACACCCAGGTCGGGTTCAGCCGGAATCCTGCTCGATCCAGTGCAGGACCGACTTTACCGCCCTCCTCGTTGATCATGTGACAGCCATTGCAGCCGTATTTATTGAGATACAGTCGCTTCCCGACTTCCGCCAACTGGGTGGACGCCTCTGGTTTCATCGTCAGATCCGGACGAGCGATATTCACGCCTTTGCCGGGCCTGGTGGTGAAATTAGTGAAATTGAGTTGCGCCTGGTCCAATTCCTTCTTGGCCTGTCCCATTGCTTGCTGCTCTTTGGCGTAGGCATCATCGTCCACCTCCACGCCTTTCTTCTCCGCTTCATCGTTCGCCTTCTTTTCCGCTTCTTCGGCTACGCGCGTGGCTTCCTTATACTTTTCCTCGGCGGCCTGCAAGGCGTCCTGCAATTCCTTCTTTCGCCCTTCGACATTGAACTCCAACTTCCGGCCGTGCAAGCCGCGGACGAAGCCCACGATGCTCCAGATCTCTTCCTCGGAGAGGGTATATTTGAACGAAGGCATGGTCGGCACCGCAAACTCGTCGTCGCCGATTTTATCGCCGCCCGGACTGGTGTCTTTCATGTCGCGCGAGACCGTATGAAAGATTTCCTCGTCACTGAACGTGCCCATTTCTTCTTTATTTGAGAGATCCTTCGGTTTGGGGTCCGGCATGGAAGACCAGTTGAAGCCTTCGTTCTGGCGTCCGTTTTCGCCGTGGCAGTGCATGCAGTAATGGGCATAGAGTTTTTCGCCTCGAGCGGCCTGCTCACTCTGAAACATCGAGCAGCCACCGGCGCCCGCCAAGGCCCAGAGGCCGACCAGCCCCGCCACGACACTGAAGACCCGCAATTGTTCTCTCGCCCTCATGCTCAGGACCCTTTCTTTAAACGTCTCACGAGGACCAGCTCAAAACCGACTGCCAACGCGATGGCCAGTACCGCATACAAGTAAGGAGAATAGTCCGGAGGCGGGTCCGCGCGGAAATACCACCAGGATGAGACGGCTTTCTCGGAACCCTTTTCTTTCGGTAGGCCGGTCTCCATCTTCTTCCCGTCCCACAAGGCGAAGGCAATGCTGGTAAACTCTCCCGGCTTCAACTGAGTGTCTTCGGTGGCGTTTTCGGTCGAGAGAGGCCGGGAAAAGACCACTTTCCACACGCCGCCTTCGTAGACACCCTTGGCTTTCACGTCCTGATGAGCCTGGGCCTTCAAGGTCCCGAAGCCCATGGCGCTCATATCGACCCCTTTCCCGTCCTTATTTTTCCAATACCAAATATTGACCGGACCGCCCTGCACCTGACTCATTTGCTGACCATGAGCAAAATGGGCCTTCGTGTCGCCGACCATAAATTCAATCGCGGCCGCATCATCGGGATCTTCGGTGGGATCCGCGAACTCCAAGAGGATGGCCACATTCGTGCCGTCATGCAGGCCTTTGACTTTGATCGACTTGGCGGTCACCTCGGTAATTCGCACCGGCCAGTGAACTTGCGGGGACATGGGAAATTCCGAAGCCGGAACCGTATTCCATGCCGCCGCCGTAGGATCATCCACCGGCAAGGTACCGGAGACAAGCGACGCACGAACGGCGACGCTTTCCTGAGCCACCGCAGACCCGAGCCACCCGACCATCATCAAACCGGCGAGGCCGGCCATGCCAATGAACCATCGATGCCACTGTCCCAATGCGATAGTCATAGGATGCGATCCCCTTACAGCGAACGTCTGCGTTCAGGACGTCTACTCGGATTCGTCCCAGGTTCGGGGTTTCTGACCGGCGCCGTCATACTCGCCCATGATGACTTTCCAAATGTCCTCGTCTGAGAGTTCGAGCTCCCATCGGGGCATCGCCGACTTCCACGGCATCCCTTCGACCGGCAAGCCGACCCCGCCTTTTTTGATGCGCCAGAACAAGAAGCTCTCCTGCAACATGGCAATCGTGGTCGGATCCTTGAAATTGGCAGGCGGAGGATTGAAACCCGCGGCGGCGAAGCCCTTCCCGTCAAAATTCCCATGGCAGGGCGCGCAACGCGACGCGTACAGGCCTTTCCCGTACATGATATTT
>DASSBQ010000317.1:0-7042 GCA_035698625.1 Nitrospiraceae bacterium | reverse complement strand
ATGGGGTGCCGCGGTTGTCGCAGTCGGCGCGGTGGCGGGGATTACCAGCGTCCTGGTCGTGATGATGATCGGCCAGATCCGCGTATTTTTTGCCATGTCTCGGGCTGGTCTATTAGGCCCTTGGTTATCGGCGGTGCATCCCCGGTTTCGGACGCCGCATCATGCGACCTATCTCACCGGTATCGCCGTTGCCATACTGGCCGCGTTCATTCCGATTGGGGACGCGGCCGACATGACCAACATCGGAACGTTGTTTGCTTTCGTTTTGGTCTGCATCGGGGTTGTAGTTCTCCGCTACACAAAGCCTAATCATCCGCGACCATTTCGCATGCCGCTGATGCCCTGGGTTCCGCTGCTCGGCATGCTCGCATGCCTGGCTCTCATGGCATTTTTACCGACGCTGACCTGGATTCGTTTTGTCGTCTGGACCATTATCGGCATCGCGGTCTATCTCATATATGGTGTTCGACACAGCCGCCTCGCCGCTCCGTCGCGAGATATTCCCGCCTGAACAGGGTGCTCAGCGTTCACGCCGTGCCTGGTAGTGGAAATTGACGCTTAGGACTTGCGATCGCGCTGCGGCGCGGTAGTCTTGAGAGGTGCTGCAGGTTCCGGCACCTTTGCCGGAGCAGGAGAAGCCGATGCGGCTCGTCCCGGATTGACGGGAGCGGGGGTCGGAGGGGACGGCTCTTTGGGATGACCTGGCACGGGGACTTGCGCCGGAGGAGCCGCAGACGCCGGTTGAGCGGGAGCCTTGACCGAAGGGGCCGGCGGAGATCCGCTACCTCCCGCACCTGCCTGCGCAGGAGCGGTCGAAGCCGGTTGAGCAGCGCCCGGTGCAGCAGCTGGTTTCGGAGACGCTGCAGGTTTCGGAGCAGCAGGTTTCTCGGGCTTAATACCGCCTTCCCAGGAAGGACCGGAATACATGTCGGCGGAAAGGCCCTTACCTTTCCATTTCTCCTCAAAATCCGCCGCCGCCTTGTTCGGAGTCTCTCCCATCCCTATTACATCATTCCAGGGATAGGCCTTGGGGCCGATCCGACAGCCTTTATCGGAGCGCAACAGATACAGCGCGACCGGATTCCCGCGATACGGGCCCAAGTAGATATGCACGTAGCCGACATATTCCAGCAAGCTACCCATCCCGCTCTCCAAAAAGAAGAGGCATGATGCCACAACAGGTTATGCACAGGCAAGAGAGCGGACGCGTGTATCACTCCGGACGAACGAATGAAGCGCCTGATGTTTTTTCGATTATGGAGCCGCCGCTGAAGTCTGAGCCGGGCGTTTGCGAAGGAGGTACACGGCCACGATCAGCACCAGGATGACGGTCACGTTCAGTCCAATGTCCATCAAATATTGATAGAACTGCTGGGTTGTCACCTCGGGTAAATGAGAAAGCTCGGCGCTCGCCGTCAAAATACGCCTGGTGCAGGCGATGATGCCGACAGCCAGATACGGCTCCAGTTCCAACACTTCGGTCTGCAAAAACCGCACAACGGTCCGGAACAGTTCGAGTAGAATGATCACGAGCAGTAGATCGTTCAACAGCTTGAGCCCGGCAGGGAGCAGCCCGAATTGACTGCTCTTCAAGAGAAATATGTACCAGGCATGAGCAAAAATCAGCATGCCGAGCACCAATAAGCTGAATCCCGCCGTTATGTATCCGAGACGGTCCAGCCCGTCCATATATCCCAACCAACGTCTCATGGTCGAACTGCGATGGCTTAATAGATTGTCCACCTATCCCATGAACTCCTAAGCGGTCCCGTCGTTCGCGTTCTCTTTCGGATCGGGGCTGCGCAACCCGCCGTATTTCAATTCGCGTATCGATGATAAGGAGAGGGTATGTCCGCAGCATCGGATCTCCTGAAATCCGGCGCCGCCGTCGAAGATCATCACCCGGAGGCCGCACGAATCGGGATACAATTTCTTTTCATCCAGAATGAGGGCGGGACCTAATGTGCCCCGTTTACGGCCGAGCGAGGCAGCGACTTCCGCCACTGTATCCGCTTCGGTGAGATCGTGGCCACAACAAACGATTTTTTCAAATCCTTCGCCGCCGCCCATGACCTTGACCACCAAGCCGCAAGAGTCCGGATAGCGCTTGCGCTCGTCGATAACGTCGCCTTTCTTGACAGCCATGTCAGCCTGCCTCCTTATCGGAAAATAGGGAGGCCTAGTGAATCAGATCGGGGAATGGAATGTCCAGGAGTTTTCAGAGCGCCTGCGATGGATGACGAACACGGAGAAAGTCGTCCACTATGATGCGATGGGAAAGGACGCCTGTGATACCCGGCCACGCGTTCTCAGAAGAGAGTCGAGCAGAGCTCGATGCGTACGACACCCCACTATCAGTCGCGCATCGGAAATCGTCACCGGCTTGTACGGCCGCACAAAGCGCGTCTTGAGCTTGGCAATGCGCGCCAGGGAGGTTTCCAGCCTTGCCGAAGAGATTCGACCTTCCTTGACCGCGTGTTCGATGGCATCGATGGCTGCTATTTCGCGCTCCTGGTCCTTGCAGATCAACAAGACGTCGCACCCGGCCAGGAAAGCCTGGACCGAGGCCTCGCCGATGCCATAGTGGTCGATGATCGCGTGCATTTCCAAATCATCCGTCAACACCACGCCGTCATACGTCAATTGTTCCCGAAGTAGGGACTGAATAATAGCGGAAGACAGAGTGGCGGGCCGCCGATCATCCAGCGCATCGTATCGGACGTGTGCCGTCATCACCGATGCGACGCCATGCTGAACGGCATGCTCAAACGGAGGCCATTCAACTTCCCGCAAGCGCTGGATCGGCGCAGCGACCACCGGCAGCTCTTTATGCGAATCGGCCGCCGTGTCGCCATGCCCGGGAAAATGTTTCCCGCAGGCTACAACCCGGTTGTCTTGCAACCCGGCTACAGTCGCCTGTCCCATTTCACAGACGATTTCAGGGGTCGAACCGAACGCCCGGTCGCCGATGACGGGATTGTCGGGGTTGCTGTTCACGTCCAGCACCGGCGCCATGTTCATATTGATGCCCACGCACCGGAGTTCGGCCGCGACGACCGAAGCGGCGGCATAGGTGAGCTCGTAGGAATTACAGCGCCCCAGCGCTTCACCGGGAGGAAAAATCGTAAACTCCTTTGGAAGCCTCGATACCCGACCTCCTTCCTGATCAATTGAGATGAGCAGCGGGGAATGGGGAGACAGCCGTTGGAGATGATTCGTGAGCTCGACGATTTGTTGGACGGATTCAAGATTGCGGCTGAACAGGATCACGCCGCCAGGCTTAAATTCCCGGATGAATTCCGCCAGCTCTTTGGAGATCGACGAGCCCAGAAAGCCCACCATGAATAACTGCCCGACCTGCTCGCGTGCTGTCATGAGAGGTAACCTCGATCTCTGTGGCCGGTGGTCAGGTTGATAGGCGCATAATCGGGGTATCCGCCCGTCTGGCCCCCGCCCAACCGCATGGTCATCCACATTAGTGAGAGGTTCGGTCGATGAGATATTGAATCAGCAACCGCGTCCCGATCCCCGTCGGTCCCTTCGGAATGTAGGCGCGCTCTCGCTCGCTCCAATCCGTACTGGCGATATCCAGATGAATCCACGGACAATCCCCGACAAATTTGCTGAGAAAAAGCGCCGCCGTAATCATGCCCCCGCCCCGACCTCCGATGTTGCGCATGTCGGCCACGTCACTGCGCAATTGCTCAAAATAGTCATCCCAAAGCGGCATTTCCCACACGCGTTCTCCGGCCCGCATCCCTGCCCTGCGCACTTGCTCCTTGAGCCGATCATTGTTGCCGAACATCCCGATCGCGAATTGACCCAGTGCCACAACGCACGCGCCCGTCAGTGTGGCAATATCGATGAGAGCGGCCGGCTGATAGCGTGTCGCATACGCCAGTCCGTCGGAAAGAATGAGCCTGCCCTCCGCATCGGTATTTTGCACCTCAACGGTCCTTCCGGACAGGGTTTTCACGATATCCCCGGGCTTCATTGCCCGCCCGCCCGGCATATTCTCTGCGACCGGCAGGATCCCGATCACATACAGCGGGAGTTTCAGACGGGCAGCCGCGCGCACGGACGCCAGCACCTCGGCGCCTCCCGTCATATCCGCCTTCATCTGTTCCATATTTTCCGAAGGCTTCAGGGAGATCCCGCCCGTATCAAAGGTCACCGTCTTTCCGACCAAGACAATCGGCTGCTGATTCTTCTTCGCCCGCTCGCCCTTGTACTCCAGAATAATGAATTTCGGTGGTTCATGGCTGCCCCGCGCGACGCCGAGCAATGCGCCCATGCCAAGTTGTTCCATGTCCTTTTGTTCGAGGATTTTCAGCGTGACCCCGATTTCCTTGGCAATGCCTTTCGCTTCGCTCGCGATCCTCGTCGGCGTCATCACATTCGATGGATGGTTGCACAGATCGCGGACGAAGACCGCGGCTTCCGCTGCCGCGGCTCCGCGACGAATACCCTCGGCGAGTTGCCGGATTTGTTGACGCTGTGCGCAGTACAGGCTCAACCGCTCGAGATCCAGAGGTTTGGATCCGTTGTCACTCCGATACTCGGTGAAGTGATAGGCCCCGAGAATGGCCCCCTCCGCGATAGCCTGGGCGATATCCAGCGGAGCGGCCCCGCGGGGCGAGACGTGCGGCAGCGCCACGCCAAACGATGTGATTTTGGCCTGGCGCACTCGCTTGGCAGCAGCACCCATCGCTTGCCGGAACGAATCCAGCCGCAATTCCCGTCTCTTTCCCATGCCGACAAGGAGAAGCCGCTTGGCGGCGCATTTGCCTTGCGTGTGCACCAGCAGCAGTTCATTCGGCTTCCCTTCGAATTCGCCTTGGTCAAGCGCGGCCAGAAGCTGGCCGTCCAACATCTTATTGATGGAAGCGGTCTCTTCTTTGAGTTGCTTCTCCCCCTCGCAATGCAAGAGGACGAGAAGGTCGAGCGGTTCGTGATCAGCCTGACCCCGCTTCACATCTATCTGCATGACTTTCATGTTTTCTCCTTTAATGACTGGCGGGCTGAGACGTGCTGGCCCCTGCTATACACCCCGCATATCAGGCGACCAGATGATCTTATGGAGTTGGATTTGGAATCGAACGGGCAAGCGATCGACAAGAATCCAATCGGCGAGGCATCTCGAATCGAGCTCGCCGAAGACGGGGCTGAAGAGCACATGACATCGCGTAGCCAGATTGTGCCGGCGAAGCAATTCACGGGCCCATTCATAATCAGCCCGATCTTTCACGACGAATTTGGTTTCATCGTGACTCGACAGCTTCGCAAGATTCGACCACTGCATCCGATCGGTCATTCCGCTGCCGGGGCACTTGATATCCATGATGAAGCGGGCACGGCGATCCACCGGGCCAATGTCGATCGCACCGCTGGTTTCGATCAGCACTTCGAACCCATCCGCACAGAGCCGCTCGATCAGCGGAATAGCGGCAGGCTGGTGCAACGGCTCTCCGCCGGTTATCTCAACCAGGCTGCATTCATACGCGTTCACCCGCGCCATGACCTCGTCGATAGTCATGTCGGCGCCACCGTGGAACGCATACTCCGTGTCGCACCAGGTGCAGCGCAACGGACAGCCGGTCAGCCTGACAAAAACGCATGGCCGTCCGGCATGCGTGGATTCTCCCTGAATACTGTAAAAAATCTCCGTGACGCGCACGCGTGGATTCGACATCGGCTGAACCATGCTATTTCCAGCGAACCACCGGCCATCGGTGGCGACGGGCGATCCCTCGCATCCCTCTAATAGGATTGATGACAAGAGGATGGCCCACCAGACGCAAAACCTCCACATCGCCCGGGCTGTCGCCGTATGCATAGCAAGAACCGAGATCCAAGCCGCTATGCAAAGCGAGCTCGGTAATCAGCATGCGCTTCCCTTCTCCATAAGGAAGAGGCGGCACCAAATGGCCGGTGTAGCGGCCGTCGATCCGTTCGGGCTTGGCCGCAAGGACCCTATCGACGCCGAGCCATTGAGCAAGCGGCGCAATGAGGAAATCCAAGCTGCCCGTCACAAGAATAATATGATGGCCGGCCCGACGATGCTCATCCATCCGTGCAAGCCCCACCGGCGACAGCCCGGGACAAAGAACCTGCCGGCAGAATTCATCCGCAAGAGGTTCGATATCGCTTGGTCGCTTTCCCCGCAGGTATAGCTTGCGTTCACGCAGCGGCTGCAGCGAGGCTTCTGTGAGATGCTTCGCCAATCCAAACAAACTTGCAGACACTTCACGCCAGCCGACCAACCCTTGGCCCCAGAGATAGCGGAAAAACCTGAGCTCGCTGGCTTGTCCCGGCAATAACGTGTTATCGAAGTCAAAAAATGCCGCAACTTTAGAGCTGGCGCAGATATGGGACATGATCTGAGGAATACGCCTATAAAATGAGAATTGCACCCGGCCGGCACTTCGTTGTCGACAATCGGCCGCCCGGCTCCGGATCAGACGGCAGTGGATTCTACCGGACAACTAGTTGATTGACAAGCATTTTAGGCCCCTTTTATAATGCTGTGATCCTTTCCTCAGCACAGAGAAAAGGGGTTGCTCCTCTCACCGTAGTCACGTTGCCGCCGGTGGGAATATCCCCTGATCCGGTTCGAGTGCCGAAGTGGTGGAATGGCAGACACGCACGTTTGAGGGGCGTGTGGCGCAAGCCGTGCGGGTTCAAGTCCCGCCTTCGGCACCAATAACTCACAATCTCCGCTCCAGTCCGGTGTTTCCTCAGTTTGGTCGGTCTTTGGTGTCCAAATCTCTACACCAAAGGCTTGACCATGACTACACTTTCTCCCCGCTCTGGTAAGTACTTCTCGCGTCTGGTTGTTCCGTGTGACCTGCGCCAGGTAATTGGGAGGCGCGAGATTCTCAAAAGCCTTCGGTGTTCATCCTATCGCCGTGCTACGCTGCTCTGTGCCAGATGGGAAGGCCACCTTGCCAAGCTGTTCATCACCCTTCGAGCAAACCGTGAGCACATGACGGAAGAACAGATCAGCGCCATCGTGAACCACTACCTGAACACTACCCTTGAC
>DASSBQ010000316.1:0-18868 GCA_035698625.1 Nitrospiraceae bacterium | reverse complement strand
TCCGAATGCGATCGCACCCTTGTGTGACATGCTGAAACATCCGGATGCCGACGCCCAAATCATGGCGGCCACGATTCTTGAGCATCTCCTCGATCCCCGATCAGCCGACGGATTTATCGATGCCATGAGCAGCCCGCATGTGCAGGAAATCGCGGTTCGGACGCTCAAGAAGCTTGGCGCCATCCGGGATCGCATCGATTCGGCGTTCAATACCTTGCGCGATGTCGAAGGAGCCAGTGAACGGGAAGAGGCCCGCATGGCCACCGTGATCGACTTGCTCAATATCGGCCGTCCCAGTGTCGAGATCTTGATCGAATACCTGGAAGATGAAGACTGGGTTGTGCGCGAGGCGGCGGCCGACTTATTGGGAATGATCGCGGATGTTCGGGCCGTTGAGCCGCTGATGAAACGCATGCAAGTAGACAAGGATACGGGCGTGAAGGAGTATGCCCTGAAATCGTTGGGATTGATCGGTGATCCCCGGCCGGCTCAATTGTATCTTGAGGCCATTCCGATTCGTCCCCTTCGGGTCTTCGCCATGGAAGCCTTGGCCAAAGTGAAAGACGTCGAAGTGTTGCGGCCCCACGCGGAACTGTTCAACAAACTGCGCACTGATCGGGACGGGCTCGTTGCCTATAGCGCCGGCTTGATCGCCGATAAGCTGGCCGCATTGGAAAGCATGGAGGCGGTGACACCGGCAGGACAGGATGAACATGAGTGATACTGAACGCATTGAGCAATTGATTTCAGCACTGCGAGACGAAAATGAAGCCCTGCGTGACCACGCCATGGCCAGTCTCGGGCAAATGGGGGAAGGAGCCGTTCCCCATTTGATCGGGTTGATGGCCGACGAGGATGTGGTCATCCGGGAGGCGGCGGCCAATGCCGTCGTACGAATCGGCCTTGGGGCCTTCGATCAGCTCGTCGAGGCGCTTGCGGATGACGAATGGGCGATTCGGGAGCAGGCGGCGAGCGCGCTGGGACGGTTGCGCGATCCGCGGGCCGTCGCGCCGCTGGTGCGGGCGTTGAAAGACCGGGACGGCGCCGTACGCACCGCCGCGGTGTGGGCATTGGAGCGGATCGGTGATTCGGCTGCAGTTCCCGGCTTGATCGACGCGCTGGGCGACAGCACCCTGCGGGAAGATGTGGCGCGGGTGTTGAAGAAAGTCGGCGATACACGGGCCGTTGACGCTTTGATCGCGGGCCTGTTGGGCAATAACTGGATGGTCCGGCGGCATGCCGCGGAAGCGTTAGGCAAGATCGGGGACGTCCGGGCCAGCGACGCCTTGATTCATTCCCTCAAGGACGAAGATTGGCTGGTTCGCCGCAATGCGGCCGAGTCGCTCGCGCGATTGGGCGCGAAGCAGGCGATTGATCCGCTGCTGCCATTGCTGGAAGATGAAAATACGATGGTGCAGGAAACCGTGGAAGGGGTCTTGGCAAGTCTAGGCTGGAAGCAGAATCCCGCCACTTAACCGGATAGAAGGAACATATTTATGGCTGAAGAGACGACGACGCCGACGAAATTGATTCAAATCGGCCCGAAGGGCGGGCCAAAGAAGGACGGGTTCAATCTCGTGACCGAACGGGTTGTGGCCATCCATCCTGAAGCCAAGCAAATTGAGGTGGAACTGCTGGCTTATGACGGCAAGACGGTGGTGCTCGATGTGGGCGAGGAAGCCCTGGAAGATTTTGCCAAGTTGAAAGTCGGGGACGGCGCCACCATTCGCGTCGTCGAAGAGAGCGGCAAGCGCATTGCAAAGAGCTTCAGAGTCAGGGCCAAGGATCCTAATACCGCCAAGGCGGATGCCATGTTGCTGGACTTGAAGGATTCGCATTGGCTGAATCGCAAATATGCGGCGGAAGTGCTGGGGGAACTGAAGGATCCGCGGGCCGTGGGGCCCTTGGTCGAGGCGTTAATGGACGAAGTGGGCGACGTGCGCCAGCGGGCGTATGATTCGCTGATCAAGATCGGCGGGGTGACAGTCTCTTCGCTGGTTCCTTTGCTCGTGTCGGAAGAAGACGAGCTTCGGCAATCGGTGACGGAGATCATCCGAAAAATCGGCAAGCCGGCCGTCGAACCGCTCGCCACCGCGCTGGCCGAGGCGGACGATCGTCTGAAAACCAGAATTATGAAAGTGCTGGATCGAATGGGATATAAACCGAAAAAGACGGAGGCGAAAGCCGAGGAGACAAAGCTCCTCAGCTAAATCGCAGGCGATGTGAAACTCGCTCGGCGGCTGAATAACGCCTCATATCAGGAGACGGGACCCTTCGTGGGACGCCCCACGGAGACGTGGTGGAAGCCGAATCCCACGACCCGCTCCGTATCGTAGACGTTTCGCAGGTCGAGCAACAGCCGATTGCGCATGACTTTCTTAAGCCGTTCGAAATCGAGATTCCGAAATTGATTCCACTCCGTCATGATAATCAGGCCGTCCGCTCCGTCCGCCACATCATAGGTATCTTTGCACGCGGTCAATCCGGGCAGCAGTTTGATGCTCTCTTCCATTGAGGCCGGATCGTAGGCCTTGACGGCGGCTCCTTCCTTCATGAGTTGCCTCAATATCGTCAATGAGGGAGCTTCCCGCATGTCATTGGTATTAGGTTTAAAGGAGAGACCCAAGACGCCGAAGGTTTTCCCCGTCACTCCGCCCGCTGCATCGCGAATCTTATCGACCATCCTCAGGTGCTGCTCGTAATTGACTTTGGCCGCTGCGCCGGCGATCTGCAATGGATAACCGACGCGGTCGCCGGTCTGGACCAACGCGGCCAGATCTTTGGGAAAGCAGGAGCCGCCGAACCCCGGGCCGGCATGGAGGAATTTGGATCCGATCCGGTTGTCCAACCCCATTCCCCTGGATACGACCTGCACATCCGCTCCCACCCGTTCGCAGACCGTCGCGACCTCATTGATGAACGAGATCTTGACGGCGAGAAAAGCGTTCGAGGCGTACTTGATCATTTCGGCGGTTGGGATATCGGTCACCACGAAAGGGGTTTCAATGAGATAGAGCGGCCGGTACAGATCCTTCATAATGGCGACAGCCTGCTCGCTGTCCGCACCGATCACGACACGATTGGGCCGCATGAAATCCTCAATGGCGGATCCTTCGCGGAGAAATTCAGGATTCGAGACGATATCAAACCTGGAGCGGCCGGATTGATTGGCTCTGATGACCTCGCGCAATTTTTCTCCGGTGCCGACCGGAACCGTCGACTTGGTGACTATGACTTTATAACCGTTCATGTGCCGGGCAATGCCTCGTCCGACTTCCTCCACGAAAGAAAGATCCGCTGAGCCGTCCGCCCGGGGGGGAGTCCCGACCGCGATGAAAATGACCAAGGCTTTGTCTACCGCTTTCGCCACGTCGGTCGAGAAGGTCAATCGATTCTCTTTGATGCCCTTGGCAACCAACTCTGTGATGCCGGGCTCGAAAAACGGCACTTCGCCCTTTTCAAGCATGGCGATGCGGCCGGCATCGGTATCCATGCAAGTCACATTCACGCCGAATTCTGCAAAGCAGGCTCCGGTCACAAGGCCGACATATCCGGTTCCGATTACGCTGATATGCATGAAGCCCGATCCTCCTCGATAGATATGGACTAACCCGGCAAAAACCGTCGTCAGTATAGCAATGCCCACCGGGCCCGGCAATCAAATCCGGCCTATCAGCGGAGAAGAGAATTGCAGATTGCCCGGCGGCTCAGTAGAATTGTGCGCTCTGATAACCGGAGGTTTGAGATGACCACACAGACTGGTCCAATCCTGCGCCCGCTCGCGGTTATGATGCGGCCGGTGAACAAGACCGTCGGTCCTGATGAGACCCTGCTGACCGCAGCTCAACATATGCGGGACGGCCGCGTCGGCGCACTATTGGTGCTCGACCGCGACCGTTTCATCGGGGTCGTCAGCGAAGCGGATCTGGTGCGCAAGGCGATGGCCAATGGATTTCACGCGGGCGAGGTACTGGTCCGCTCGGTCATGAGCGCTCCCGTCGTGACCATTGACATCAGCTGTTCGGCCCACGACGCCAGTGATCTGATGGCTGAGCGGGGTATCCGGCACTTGGCCGTGAGTGAGGAAGGCGTCATCGTCGGTATGGTATCGGTTCGGGATCTATTGCGATATTTTAAGAATTGGGGGACGCTGTGATTGCATCCATCATGTTCCTATTGCCCGTTTGTTCCGCCGCCCACCGAGCCGTCCGATTATTCCCGGTATGAGCCGTCCGGCTGCGTCCTCATCCTCCCGCATTTTCCTTCTTGTGACAGCAATGATCACCGGCGGGGTCGTCATGGCGCTGGAGATCCTGGGTAGCCGCCTGCTCGCGCCGGTATTCGGCAACTCCTTGTTTGTGTGGGGCGCATTGATCGGCGTCATCCTCGCCGCCATGAGTTCGGGCTATGCCTTCGGCGGCTGGGCCTCAGATCGATACAGGGTCGGTCATGTGCTCGCCGGTTTACTTCTCTTTTCCGGCTGCTGGACTCTCCTCATCGCTTGGACCGGCCAGTTGGCCATGCTGCGGGTGTCCCAACTAATTGAGGATCCACGGTGGGGTCCGAGCGTGGCGGCCAGTGTGCTACTCGCGCCTCCGGCATTCGGCTTGAGCGGAGTGTTGCCGGCACTCCTCCGACTGTCCGTGGTCGACATGGGGTATCTCGGACGACACAGCGGCACCATGATCGCCCTGTCGACGCTGGGAAGTTTGGCCGGAACCTGGGGAACAGCATTCTTTTTGCTGTCCTGGCTGGGGACGAAAGCCCTGGTCGCATCACTGGGCGGTATCCAACTCCTGCTCGGGCTGACATGGCTCTGGATGGGCCCCTCTATCAGAGCGAAGTTGATTGTATCCATTGTTGTCGGGGTATTCCTGGTGGGGTGGCAACTTTCAGCCACCACCTCTGCAGCGCCGGGCGTGGTGCATCAGGAGGATAGTCCTTATCAACAAGTGAGAGTGCGCGACGACGATCTCTTCCGCTATCTCGTT
Organism: Nitrospiraceae bacterium; assembly: GCA_035698625.1. Classification (GTDB taxonomy): domain Bacteria; phylum Nitrospirota; class Nitrospiria; order Nitrospirales; family Nitrospiraceae; genus DASSBQ01. Next base: position 13,877 of record DASSBQ010000316.1, on the reverse strand, counting down.
CTGGACCGTACTTGGCACGCCGTTATGTGGAAATCGGATCCTGTGACTCTGTTCTTGCCGTACAGTCAACTGATGGTCGCGGCGTTGGCATGGACGCCGGAGCCTAAACGAGGCTTGATTCTCGGGCATGGGGGGGGATCGTTGGCCAAGTGGCTGGCGCAATACTGGCCGGAGTTGGAGCTGGATATTGTGGAAGTGGACCCGGCCGTGGTCCGTATGGCCGAGGAATATTTTGACTATCGGGCGCCGGCGAACCATCACGTCTTTGTCAAGGACGGCAGGGCATTTCTCCATTCAACCGCCGAGAAGTACGATGTGATTTGGGCTGATGCCTTCGCGAGACATTTGATCCCTTTCCACCTCACTACTGTTGAATTCTTTTCGGAACTCCGCTCGGGACTGAATCCAGGCGGTGTCGTGGCGGTCAATATCGCTTCCTCCGGAGAGGGAGGCGATATGTTGCGGGCGACCGCGGTGGTCCAGACATTAAAGACCGCCTTTCCGGTGCTTGAGACCTATGAAGTCAAAGGCCCGTGGCGCACCAAGTACGAAGGCGCCGCAAATATCATTTTTTTCGGCGGAGAGCCTGTTGAGGGGACTCCGTATGAGGAGTTCATTAGGCGAGTTCAATCAATGGTTCAGGCACGGCGGCTTCCGCCGGAGGCCATCAGTCTTCTGGCATCGCATCGAACCAATCCCTGGCCTTCCGGTCTGACCCTGACCGACAATTTTGCCCCCTACGATCTCCTTGTCGGTTCAGCGGTTCGGGAAGGGACGCCGGACACTGGTCCGGCGCACCAACAGCCTTGAAATATCGCGGAGATCTTTGTTTTATCGATTCCGACTCAGACCGCTCTTGGAGCTAAGAACTGTCTTGCTTCCATTTTAGTCCCTGTGCTATAAGGGGTCCCTCGTTGTCTTCCTGTGCCGGAATATATTAGTCCTCATTTACACACGGTGCGGTGAAAGCGGTTATGCGAAGTTCCCTCAGCGTGGTGGTTATTATTTACCAACCTAATCACATCTCTTCTTACATCTCTTAAGGAGGTAAGTCATGGGTAAGACGATGTTGGCGGTCTTCTTCGGCCTGGGCATGGTGGTGGCTGGAGCATCGGGTGTATCCGCTCACCAAGCGGGTGGAGTTGAAGTCGGCGATCTAGAGACCGGCTCAGTGGTGGGTCAGTCGTTCAAGGAACTTGATGTGGATGCGCAGCTCTTTGCACTCGAACTCGGAAATGTGAAGGTTTGGTATCCTCCAGTGACTGTCATTGATTTTAAAGTGCGGCCCGGCCGTCCGGTTGTTCTCAAGGTGACGAACAATTCGTCCGGAGAACATGGATTCCAGCTGACGGACAAGGTGAATGCCAGCGCTCCGACAGTGCTCAAAGCCGAGGTCGTGCTCAAGCCCGGTGAAACAAAGTATATCGGTATTCCGACCAGCGACCTCTTTTATGCGACTCAGGGCAACACGCTGAGCTATCGCTGTCATATTCATCCGGCGCATGTGGGTGGCACGCTGGTGGTAATTAAGTAGCCGCCGGCTAAGCTGTCGAATTTCCTGTTTGTCGGAAACGACAACGCCCCGTCCATCTAAAGATGGACGGGGCGTTGTCATGTCAGGTTCGTCGGAGAATAGAATTATTTCTTTGATGTCAGGTTTCCTCTTGGCGGCAGTCCGGCTCTGCTTCTAGCGGGATGTTTTGGGCGGCTTCAATCTTCCCCTGCACTATCAGTAACAGAAAACGGTTCGCGATCGGCTGCGGTTGTTGGCGCTGTACGACAACGGTATTCACATCGACAATCATCTCTTCGCCATCCCATTGGGTGTCATTCACCACCCAGAAATGGCTGGACGCATCAGGGAAATGCCGTGTGACGAAGCCTTCGATGATGCTTCCGATATCTCCGGTGCTCGGGGACGCGGTTCCGGGCAACCAGAGTGCCAGACAGAGTATGAGTGGGTAGAATCCATATCGGAGCGGCATGGGGGCACCTCCGTGCGGGAAATGGACCTGACTCCAATAAGACAGGACCGGGTGTCGCGAGTGGTCCTGATGATGCTTTTCTCTATGTCAAATAGTACTGCGGTTTGCAGAGTAAAGCTAGTGCGCGAGTATTTGGAGAGGAGGCTGGCCGGTGTCCTGGGCATAGGCGGAAAAAACAAGGAGGCTGCTCGGGCAGCCTCCTTGTTTTTTCCGCTGGGAATTATCGATTAGTTCCGAACGCCGCTCCAAACCTTGTTCGCATCAATCTCCTTGTCGGGATTGAGCGTCTTGGCCTTTTCCAAGAGCACATCAGTGGTTTCAGGATAGGCTGGATCGGAAATGCAGCAATTGTCGACAGGACAGACTGCCGCACACTGCGGCTCATCAAAGTGGCCGACACATTCCGTGCATCGATCATGGGTTATCACATAAATGTTGTCGCCGACTCCTTGGCCGTCCCCCACATGATAGCCTTTGCCCTCCGCATCACTACGTGTTTCGAAAATCGCTTCATTCGGACATTCCGGCAGGCAAGCCCCGCAGGAAATGCATTCATCGGTAATCAGAAGTGCCATGAGTCGCGCCTCCTTCTCGGGCCTCGTATGGACGGATAAACTGTTGACAAGTTCAAGCTGTCACGACCATATTTCAAAACAAATAGAAGCGCATTCTAAGCCGTGATTCTTCGCCAAGTCAACAGAAGTGCCCTTGTTCAGAAGGCCTAGAATGGCGCATGGCGATGGGCCATTGGGCCCAATAGACTCAAGCAGTACCGGAGAAGAAACTCGGTGGTATCAGATACGGATCAAAGGCGAAATCGAGTCATCACGCTTGCACTGCTTGCGATCCTGTTGATCAGCGTTAGCATGTTTCTCACGAGTCCGAAAGAATCGGACACGATCGTCGTCACTTTTCCAAGCGGCGCGACTTTAGAGACCGAAGTGGCGGACACGCCCGAGAAACTTCTGTTTGGATTGGCATTTCGAGAGGCATTGCCGCCGAGCACAGGCATGCTCTATATTTTTGAAACGACTGGAACGCATCGGTTGAATACCAAGGAATACAAGATGCCTGTCGACATGATTTGGCTCGATGAGAGCCGCCATGTCGTTCAGCTTCATGAAAGCGTACCGCCCTGCTCAACCAATACCTGTCCGATGTATGGTCCCTCCTCCGAACCGGTTCGGTATGTCATACAGACTGCGGCCGGATTTATCCGGCAGGAAGGCCTTCAGGCCAATGCCGAACTCAAATTTGCGCTACGCATGTAGGAAAGGCCATGTCACCAATGGAAGGGTTTCAATTCGTCGCCAGGATCGAGGATATTCCCCGTGGACAAGTAAAGGTCGTGACGTTGAATCAAAAGACCATCGCTGTCTTTAACGTGGACGGGACATTTTATGCGATTTCCAATCTCTGCCCGCATGAAGGAGGTCCGTTAAGCGAGGGGCGAGTGAAAGGCCATGTTATCGCTTGTCCCTGGCATGATCTGGCATTCGATCTTCGAAATGGGCAAGGAACGGACGGCGGCGGCTATTGCGTAGGAAGTTACGAGGTACGGATCGAGGGAGGAGAAGTATTCGTCGGCGGCAGGCGAAAATGCTAGACTGCTGTCGAGATGCTGCGCGCTGCATTCGACTGAGGCACGAGAGGCAACGTCATGTCTTCACTGACCGGTCCTGAAGTATCCGCATCAAACCAACAGCAGAATCTCCGGAGGGTAGCCGCCCGCGTAGGCATACCGTTTCATATCCATTTGTGGGAAGACCGGACCAGAGGCGAATTGTGGGTGCCCTCTTACGACCCGGCCCGCCTGGTACTGCTCAGCGATGATTATCTGCGGATCGCGAACGGTAACGCAGTCGATTCCGGGCAACGGACCTTTGAATTTAAGCCCGTTATTGCCGGCGTTCATCGTCTTCTGTTTGAAAAGAGGCTGGGGTGGAAGTTTACCGCTGAGGATCGACACGTCTATGACATCACGGTGTCGAACTTGCTTCCGGGCGAGGCCGACTAACCGTGCCGGATATTGCATGCGTCAACGGTCGGTTTAGCCCGCTGTCGGAGGCGGTCGTATCCGTGGAAGACCGCGGCTTCCAGTTTGGCGACGGCGTGTATGAAGTTGTCCGGACCTATGGGAATCGTCCGTTTCAGCTCGATGCGCACTTGATCAGGCTGGAAAAGAGCGCGGGCGGATTAAACATGAAAATGCCCGCATCGAGAGACGAGTGCAGCGCGCTCATACGCGAGGCTGTCTCGCGGGCGGCACACAAAGATAGCAAGATTTACATCCAAGTGACGCGCGGCGTCGCGCCGAGAGATCATCAATTTCCCGTCGATGCCGTGCCGACCCTGGTCATCACCGTACGGGAAATGCGGACGGTGGCCGATTCGTTGCGGAGAGCTGGCGCCGAGGCCATCACCCTCGATGATTTTCGATGGGGACGATGCGATATCAAGAGTGTGAATCTGCTGGCCAATGTGCTGGCGCGGCAGCAGGCAAGGGAGGCGGGTGTCTTCGAGGCTATTTTCATACGGCATGGAGAAGTCCTCGAAGGGTCGGTCAGCAACGTTTTTGCCGTCCAAAACGGAGAGCTTTTGACGGCTCCGGAGGGCCGGCATATCCTTTCGGGGGTTACCCGATCCCTGGTTCTGAATCTGGCCCGGGAGGCAGGCGTTCCCGTTCATGAGCGGGCGCCATTAAAGGATTCCCTCTACGCGGCGTCCGAAGTATTCCTGAGCGGCACGACGATCGAAGTTCTCCCGCTGACGCGCCTCGATGGCCGCATTATCGGCACGGGATTGCCTGGTCCGATCACCCGGTTGCTGTCGGACCGGTTTGAAAAACTGGTTTCGTGAGGTCTTGCTTTGCCTCTAGCGACATGGTATCGTTCGTCGGATTTAAGTGGGCGCAGGCCCACTTTTTTGTTTGAGCCGCTTTAGGAAGCGCGTCTCGCATCTTCATCAACCGCCATGGTTCAGGCTGTGAGCACCGAAAACAATGTCGCGCCGGAGCGCGTTCAGGATCCGGCGGACCGGGTTGCCCGCGTCGCGAAACCGATTCTCTGGTCGCTTGGACTGGAGTTAGTTGAAGTATCGATCACCGGTCAGCATTCACGAACGGTGGTAAGAGTGTTCATCGACAGGTCGGCAGGAGTGACGCTGGAAGACTGCGAGCGCGCGCATCGAGCGCTGAGCCCTGCGTTGGACGTGGCTGATCCGTTTCCTTACGCGTATACGCTTGAAGTGTCATCGCCTGGGTTGGATCGCCCGCTGAAGCGGCCGGAGGATTTCCGTCGCTTGCATGGAAAACGTATTAGTCTTAAGCTCAAAGATCCGCATCGCGATCAATGGCGTATCGCCGGCACGGTTGCCGGCGTCGACGAAAATGCCGTCACTCTGACCGTGGAAAGCAAGCACGCGGTGGAGACGGTGCGTTGCGAGTTCGATCGCATCATCAGGGCGAGGCAAGAAGTGGAATTCCGCCGGCCGCGTCACGTCAAGAGAGAGCGGATCCAGTCGGGTGAGGGGTATATGGAATGAATAGAGAATTGATCGCGGTCATTGACGAGATCGGTCGCCAAAAGGGAATCGACAAGGCGAGAGTGATCGGCGCCATCGAATCCGCCCTGCAAACGGCCGCGAAGAAGCGATTCGGTCAGGCGGAAAATATCCAAGTAGAAATCGATCCGAAGACGGGTGAGATTTCAGTCGTTTCCAAGAAAGTGATCGTGGATACGGTGACCAATCCAAAAGCTGAGATTTCACTGAAGGAAGCGCGCGAGTTCGACGACGGCGCCGAGGTGGGGGATGAGATCGGATCTCTCATTGAAATGGACGAGTTGGGGCGAATCGCCGCCCAGACCGCCAAACAAGTGATTTTTCAGAAGGTGCGTGAAGCGGAATGGGAGGCGGTGCAGAAAGAATATTCCACGCGGCAGGGCGATCTGGTCAATGGGATTGTGTTGGGAATGGAGCGTCGAAACTATCTGGTGGATCTTGGAAAGACCGAAGCCGTGCTGCCGATTCAAGAGCAAATTCCCCGGGAGACCTACCGTCGTGGCGATCGAGTCAAGGCCTTGCTCCTGGAAGTACGGCGGACGCCGAAGGACGTGCAAGTCATTCTTTCGCGAAGCCATCCGCAATTCGTGGCAAAACTGTTTGAAATGGAAGTGCCGGAGGTCGGTGAAAAAATCGTCGAAATAAAATCGATCGTCCGAGAGCCGGGAGATCGGACCAAGATCGCGGTCTCTTCCCGCGATAAGGCGGTCGATCCGGTCGGCGCGTGTGTCGGCATCAAGGGATCGCGCGTGCAGGCGGTGGTTCGGGAGTTGCGCGGAGAGAAAATCGACATCATTACTTGGACGTCCGATCCGCGCGTCTTTATCGCTGAAGCATTGAACCCCGCGACCATCGAAAAAGTCGGCATCGACGAGGATAAGAAATCGGCCTTGGTTGTGGTGGCGGATTCCCAGCTGTCGCTGGCGATCGGAAAGAACGGTCAGAATGTGCGGCTTGCGGCTCGTCTCACCGGATGGAAGATCGACATTATCAGCGCCACGGAATATGAAAAAGAGAAAGCCGAGCGAGACAAGGAGATCAAGGCGGCCCTGGCTGAGGAGGCTGAGGCTCAGCGACAGCAGGAAGAGGCGCGGCAAGAGGCGCGAAGTCAAGCCGAACAGGGCGAGTAGGTCATTCGATAACTCTCGAGGAGCGAGGCGAGCTGAGCGCAATGCGTGTGTATGAATTAGCAAAGAAACTCGGAATGGAAAATCGTGATCTCATTCCGGAGCTCAAGCGGTTGGGGATTGCCGTGGCGTCGCACAGCAGCGCGCTCGATGACGACGCCGTCCACCTCGCTGTCGAGAAGCTTGGGTCCAAGACCAGATCCGGCAAAACCGAAGAAGCCGGCGCGCCCCACGACTCCTCCGGACACGGCCAAGATGGAAAACGGCTGGCGAAAAGTGCCAGGGATGTCGGAGGCTCTCGCGAGGCTACAGCGAGAATGCACGGCGGTCACCCGGAAGAGACCTCCAAACCGGATAAGAAGCGAATTCTGATCAAAAGAAGAAAAGAAGAGGGGGGTGAAGAAATTGCGCCGTTGGCCGCGACGGCGGAGCCAAGCCATCCTGTCTCATTGTTGACCCAGCCGACGGCACCATCCGCTCTGCCTCCTATTGCTCCACCTGCGACCGAGCCTGGTCCACTGCCTGAAAGAGAAGCTGTGCCGCCGGCGGATGCGGGCACCCCGGAAGTCGTTGCGCCTCCCGTGGCAGCAGAGGCAAAGGTGCCGGCCGCGCCAGCGCCGCCCAAATCCGCGGCAATGGATACGTTGGCGCCGGTCGGAAAGAAAAAGAGCTTTTCGATCGAGAGCTTGGAGGCCGAGGCACGGGACAAAGGGAAGAAAGCCCGCAAGGGACCCCGCCAACGTGAAGAGGAGGATGTTCGGTTCCGTGATGATGCAACCCGCTGGCAGGATCTTCGGGCTATTCCGGTCCAGCGACGCGAGGATCGCTCTAAACATGCGCACCATAGCCCCCCCACTGAAATCACGAAACCGAGGAAGAAGAGCGTGAAACTGACGGCCGGTGTGAGCGTGAAAGACTTTGCAGAGCTGATCGGTCAGCGTCCTGCCGAAATCGTGAAGAAGCTGATGGACATGGGACAGATGGTCACATTCAATCAGCCGATTAACCTTGAAGCGGCAGCATTGATCGCCGAAGAGTATGGCGCCAAGGTGGAAGTGGCCGTCGAAAAGGCCGGGGAAGACCTGCTCGAGGACGCGGCACGTACGGTGCGGGAAGAGGACTTGCAACCTCGTCCGCCTGTCGTCACGATCATGGGCCATGTCGACCACGGCAAGACGTCGCTGCTCGACGCCATCCGCGAAGCCAAAGTCGCCGAAGGAGAAGCGGGCGGGATCACCCAGCATATCGGCGCCTATACCGTCAGCGTGCGCGGGAAGCAGGTCACATTTCTGGATACTCCGGGACATGAAGCCTTCACGGCCATGAGGGCGCGGGGAGCCAAGGCAACGGATATTGTCGTGCTGGTCGTGGCCGCCGACGACGGAGTCATGCCTCAGACGGTGGAAGCCATCAACCATGCGCAAGCAGCCGGTGTGCCGCTCGTCGTCGCCATTAATAAGATCGACAAGCCGGGCGCCAATCCGGATCGCGTGAAGAACGCCTTGTCCGAACATGCGCTGATACCGGAAGCATGGGGCGGGGAAACCATCATGGTTGAGGTGTCCGCCAAGCAGAAGATCGGGTTGGATCAATTGTTGGAAATGATTTTATTGCAGGCCGAGGTATTGGAGCTGAAGGCCGATCCGTCCAAGATGGCGAAAGGACTTGTGATTGAAGCCAAGTTAGAACGGGGCCGCGGACCGGTGGCGACCGTGCTGGTGCAAAACGGGACTTTGAAAGTCGGAGATGCTTTCGTGGTCGGAACCTTCAGCGGGAAAGTCCGGGCACTCAATAACGACACTGGAACCAAAGTGGCGGAAGCCGGACCGTCCATTCCGGTGGAGGTCATCGGCTTGCCCGGTGTTCCGCTCGCAGGGGATCCGTTCGTTATTGTGAAAGACGAGCGAGTCGCCCGGGACATTGCCGAGGCGCGGGCTCAAAAACAGCGAGCCGCCGAGCTGGCCGGTTCGGCAAGAGTGAGCTTGGATGATCTCTTTGCCAAAATTCAGGAAGGCGACGTCAAAGAGCTCCCGATCGTCATCAAGGCCGACGTGCAAGGGTCGGCGGAGGCGTTGGCGGCGGCGGTGGAAAAGATGCCGGTCGGAGCGGTCAAGCTGAAGGTCATGCACAGCGGCGTCGGCGGCATCACGGAAACCGATGTCCTGCTCGCGGCCGCGTCCAAAGCGATTGTGATCGGCTTCAATATTCGTCCCGAACCCAAAGCTTCGGCGCTGGCAGAACATGAAGGCGTTGATATCCGGTTGTACAACATCATTTATGACGCCCTGGCCGATATTAAGGCCGCGATGGAAGGCCTGCTGGAGCCCACGTTGAGGGAGCGCGTCCTGGGACGAGCCGAAGTCCGGCAAGTCTTTACAATTCCGAAGGCCGGTGTGGTCGCCGGATCTTATGTGATCGACGGCACGATTACCCGCGCAAGCGCGGGGGCCAGAGTCATTCGGGACCACGTCGTCGTCTATGACGGGAAATTGGGTTCGCTGCGGCGATTCAAGGATGATGTTCGTGAAGTTCAGCAAGGATATGAATGCGGCATCACGATAGAGAACTTTAACGACATCAAGGCCGGCGACGTTATTGAAGCCTATGTCATCGACAAGATCGCGGCCAAGCTCGAGACGGCCGGTCGCGGGTCGGCGCCACAAAGCCAACGGGCATGATCGTTGGCGTCTGTACGGTTGAGTTGTTCATTCCTGAAGGCCACTCCCTGAAAGGCAAGCGACAGGTTCTTCAGAGCTTGAAGAACCGGCTGCGCGAGAAGTTCAATGTTTCCGTGGCGGAAGTCGGCGAACAGGACCTGTGGCAAAAGTCGATATTGGGACTCGCTTGCGTCGCCAATGAATCGGTTCATGTCAATCAAGTACTGGAGCAAGCGCTCAATGTGATCCGCGCCGTCCCGACGATCGAACTGGTGCGGTCGAGAATTGAATTACTGTAGCGGGCTTACCATGTCGAAGACGACATACAAGCGGGCCGAGCGTGTGGCGGACCAGATCCGCATGGAAGTTGCGGATATTTTGATGCGCCGAATCAAGGATCCGCGTGTGCGATCCGTCACTGTCACCGACGTTGAATTGACCAGCGATCTTCGCCTTGCCAGGGTGTATGTCACTACGATGGAACGGGATGAACTGGAACGACAGGTCTTTGACGGGCTGGCGAAAGCCAGCGGATTTATCCGGAACGAATTAGGCAAGCGCCTGTCCCTGCGATATTTGCCGGATCTGACGTTTGTCAAAGATATCAGCGGCCCGAGAGGGGATCGTATCCTCCAATTGCTGGACAGCCTGCATGGCTCCGACGATCCGTCTCCGGAGTCCCCGTCTGATCCCGCCGCCATGACCCGCGCGGATTCGCGATGACCGCCATGTTGACTGTACCTCTACCCTCAAGCATCAATCAGATCGGCGACGGAGTTCTCAACATCAACAAAGAGAGAGGATGGACCTCGCACGATGTAGTGGCCCGTCTGCGGAAAACCCTGGGTGGAATCAAGGTCGGGCATGCGGGGACGCTTGATCCGGCGGCTACGGGTGTCCTGCCGGTCTTAATCGGCCGAGGGACGCGGATCGCGGAGTATTTGCTTCATTGGGACAAGGAATATCGAGCCGTCCTCCGTTTGGGGGAAACGACCGATACCCTAGACGCGACGGGAACTCTTCTCGAGCGGCATTCTCTCGATCGAGTAACCGAGGAAATGATTCGTGAGGCGGTCTCGGCGTTTCGGGGACGTATTCAACAGACTCCCCCGATGTATTCAGCGGTGAAGGTCCGGGGGGTTCCACTCTATAGAACCGCCCGACAAGGGCGCATCATTGATCGGGATCCGCGAGAGGTCCTCATCCACCGGCTTGAAATCGAGCGTATCGCAGGCAGTGATGTGTCATTGCGCGTTCTCTGTTCCAAGGGGACCTATATTCGAACGCTCTGTGCGGACATCGGAGCCAGATTGGGTGTCGGCGGCCACTGCCTGGCATTGGAACGGAGTAAAGTAGGACCGCTGTCGGTGGAACAGGCCGTCGCCGTAGAAGAGTTCGAAAGGCAGCTGCAAGCCGGCGAGGTCATCGCATCGCTGCTGCCGCTTGACGCTGCCTTGGCTGAACTGCGCGCCTGCCGAGTCGGTTGCGAAGCAGCGCGTAATGTATTGCACGGTGTGCCGGTGCCTTGCGATATGGTAGTAAGCTGGGACGGCCTGCCGCCAGGCCATGGCCTGCGTGAAGAGCCCGTTCGCATCAAGGATGTGCAGGATCGCCTGTTGGCGATCGGTGTGCTGCGCAGGGCAAGCAGCCGTGAGGACACGAGACCCGAGCAGATTGCGATTAAAAAAGTGTTGATGTCACAAGAAACCCCGGCTTTCGTATCATGAAACCAAAAAAGGAGACGACTGCATGGCCTTGTTAAAGGAAGCCAAGGACGACTTGGTTCGGCAATATCGGAAGCATGATCAGGATACCGGCTCGCCGGAAGTGCAAATAGCAATACTGACGAACCGAATCGGCTATCTCACCGACCATTTCAAACTCCACAAGAAAGATCATCATTCCAGGCGCGGCCTCTTACAATTGGTCGGACGTCGCCGCCGTCTGCTGGATTATCTGCGGCGAATCGATGAAGCGCGTTACCGATCCACGCTGGATCGTTTGCGGATTCGTAAATAGTCGTTTGAGTCGCGTTGAGTCGCCTCCGCATTGACAGCGGCGACTTTATTCCGCCACGCAGGTGAACACGGATATAGGCTCACCTTAACCCAATGACGAATGAACTGAATGAGGAATGACGGCTTGGAATCGCATGCCGGCTGCCGGCGAAAGTTTCTCATTTCAGGTTTATCATCCCTCGTTCGTAAAGTGAGCCTATGTCTGTGGGCATCTGTGGGGCATAATCGAAGAGGAGACCATTAGATGGCACACATAGTTGAATTGGAGCTGGCTGGTCGCCGGCTGAGATTGGAAACAGGACGCGTTGCCAAGCAAGCAGACGGAGCGGTGTGGGCTTCCTATGCCGATACGGTCGTGTTGGCGACGGCGGTGGCATCCCAAAATGTGAAGCCCGGCATCGATTTCTTGCCCCTGACCGTCGATTATCAAGAAAAGGCCTATGCGGCGGGGAAAATCCCGGGAGGATATTTTAAACGTGAAGGACGCCCGTCTGAGAAAGAGGTTCTGACAAGCCGCCTGATCGATCGACCGCTTCGTCCGTTGTTTCCCGACGGATACTACAATGAGACGCAAGTCATCGCATCGGTGTTGTCGGCTGATAAGACGGGATCATCAGATGTGATCGGCATTACCGCGGCATCGGCTGCGCTGGCGCTTTCTTCTATTCCCTTCGGCGGTCCCGTCGCCGGAGTGAAGATCGGGCGAATCGACGGCCAATTCGTCGTCAATCCGGATATAGACCTTCTCGATCGAAGCGATCTGCATCTGGTCGTGGCCGGGACGGCGGACGCTGTCATGATGGTGGAGGCCGGCGCCAACGAACTGCCGGAAGCCACCATGCTGGAAGCGATCCAACTGGCGCACAGCGAAATCAAAAAGATCGTGGCCAAGATCGTCGAGCTTCAGGGAATGGCCGGCAAGCCGAAACGGACAGTTCCGGCCGAAGAGATCGATCCCGCATTGGCCGCCGAAGTGCACACGTTGGTGGCCAATCCGATCCGGGAAGCCATTCTGATTCCGAACAAGACGGCCCGCCAGGAACGGCTCGATCACATTTTGAGCGACGCCGTCGAAAAATTTAAAAATGACGATCCGCATCGCGAGCGTCACGTGCGGCTCACTTTCCATTCTCTGGAATATACGGAAGTGCGCAGCATGATTCTGGAGCGTGGTGTGCGCGCGGATGGGCGTGGTCCCTCGGATATCAGACCGATTACCTGCGAGGTCGGCGTGTTGCCCCGGACGCACGGTTCGGCATTGTTCACCCGGGGCGAAACGCAAAGTTTGGCCGTCGTGACATTGGGAACGACGGAAGATGAGCAACGGATCGACGCGTTGGAAGGGGAATATTCCCGCACATTCATGCTCCACTACAATTTCCCGCCGTTCAGCGTCGGAGAAGCACGGCCGCTGCGCTCACCGGGACGCCGGGAAGTGGGACACGGCGCGTTGGCCGAGCGCGCGCTTAAGTCCATCGTTCCCCCAAAAGACAAATTTCCGTATACCCTTCGCATTGTGTCGGACATTCTCGAGTCTAACGGGTCCTCGTCCATGGCGACCGTATGTGGCGGGACCATGGCGCTGATGGATGCAGGGGTTCCGATCAAAGAACCTGTGGCCGGCATTGCCATGGGTTTGATCAAAGAAGGCGATCGGGTCATGGTGTTATCCGACATCCTGGGCTTGGAGGATCACCTGGGCGATATGGATTTCAAGGTGACCGGAACGAAGCGTGGCGTAACCGCACTGCAGATGGATATTAAGATCGGCGGGATTACGGCCGCTCTGATGCGCGAGGCGTTGGAGCAGGCTCGGGCCGGTCGCCTTCACATTCTGGATCGGATGCTCCAAGCGTTGAATGCGCCCCGCACCAACCTTTCTCCGTTTGCCCCGCGGATTTTCCCGATGAAGATCAAGCAGGACAAGATCCGGGATGTCATCGGCCCCGGTGGAAAGACGATCCGCAGCATCATTTCGGAAACCGGCGCTAAGATCAATGTGGAGGATACGGGAGATGTGACGGTGGCTTCGTCTGACGAAGCCTCGGCGCAGAAGGCCATTGAAATGATCAAGCGTCTCACCGAAGAAGTGGAAGTGGGCAAGATCTATCTCGGAACCGTACGCAAGATCATGGATTTTGGAGCCTTCGTCGAGGTGTTGCCCGGTACGGACGGACTCGTGCATATCTCTCAACTGGCACACCATCGGGTGAAGTCCGTCTCCGATGAAGTGGCCGAAGGCGATCAGATCATGGTGAAAGTCCTTGAAATCGACAAGCAGGGAAAAATCCGGCTCAGCCGCAAGGAGGCCATGCCGGCTCCTTCCCCGACTGCGGCCAAAGAACCGACCACTGCAGGATAACGCCGGTGTATCGTAAGATCGTTCTCGATAACCGGCTCCGCGTCGTGGCCGAGCATATCCCGACTCTCAAGTCCGTCACGATCGGCATTTGGGTGAATGTCGGCTCGCGCGATGAACAGCGGGGAGAAGAAGGCCTCTCCCATTTCCTCGAGCATATGTTCTTCAAA
>DASSBQ010000315.1:0-2070 GCA_035698625.1 Nitrospiraceae bacterium | reverse complement strand
CAGCGGCAGGCGCCTATGAGTAATGAGGTGGAACGTGGCTAAGACGGCAGTCCGATCGCGATCTGTGCGGGCTCGCTCCATATCCGACAACGGAAGCCCCAAGGACCTCGACAAGGTCCAATCGCTCGTCACGAAGCTACTGGTCGATCTCGGAGAGGATCCCGGCCGCAATGGGCTGCTGAAGACCCCGGAGCGCGTCGCCAAAGCATTGCGATTTCTCACGCGAGGGTATCAGCAGGATATCGATCAGTTGCTCAACGGAGCGCTGTTCCCGATCGAGTACGACGAAATGGTGATCGTCAAGGATATCGATTTCTTCAGCATGTGCGAACATCATCTTCTCCCGTTCTTTGGGAAGTGCCACGTCGGGTACCTCCCGAACAAGAAGGTCGTGGGATTAAGCAAGATCCCGCGTGTCGTGGACGTCTTCAGCCGCCGGTTACAAGTGCAAGAACGGCTCACGACGCAGATCGCCGACACACTGCAGCAGAAGTTGAATGCTCACGGGGTCGCTGTCGTTATGGAGGCGCGGCATCTCTGCATGATGATGCGGGGGGTGGAGAAACAGAATACCATCGCCGTCAGCAGCTCGATGTTGGGCGCTTTTCGAACTCAGCAACAGACCCGGGAAGAGTTTCTGACGCTCATTCGCGGCAGCAGCATCCGTGATGGCGTATAGCCATGGCCATGTCCCGCATTCTTGTCTAGCCCAATCTCTCCAGAAACTTCCCAACGACATCATTGAACCGTTCCGGTTGTTCGAGGTTGCTGAGATGGCCCGTCCCGGGAATGACGGCGAGCGTCGCACCGGGAATGCCTTGCGCGATGACCTCGGCGTCTGCAGGCGGGGTGGGCTGATCCTCTTCGCCGACGATCACCAATGTCGGGCAAGTGATTCTTGGCAGTAAGGAAAGGGAGTCCGGCCGATCCGCCATGGCCATCAAATCGACGATGATCCCGCTCGTTTCATTGCCTTCGATGATGCCTCTGATCTGCGCCGCCAGGTCTGGTCTTGTTCCAAGGGACGTTGCCCCAAAGAGCTTCGGAATCATAATATCGGCTACTGCCCCGGGTCCTTTCTGGTGCGCCGTTTGTGCCATATTGAATCGACCGGCGCGGCCTTCTTCGGTGTCGGCCTGGGCGCGCGTGTCCGCCAAGACCATCGCCCGCACGCGATCGGCGTATTTTCTGTAAAAGGCGAAGCCGACATACCCTCCCATGGACAGACCGATCAAGACCGCCTGCTTGACGGCGAGATGGTCAAGGAGACCGGCGACGTCATCGGCATACTGTTCCAATGAATAGCGCCAGAGCGGCGCGTCCGATTCGCCGTGTCCGCGGAGGTCGACGGTGATCGTCCGAAACCGCCGGGACAAGGCCTCTTCCTGGGGCGCCCACATAGTACGGTTCAGCGGAAACGCATGCAGGAACACAAGCGGCATGCCGGTGCCTCGGTCATTGTAGCCCAGAGTTATTCCGTTAATGTGCGCCTTCATAATTTCTTTATCCTCTTTCTTATCCACGTTTCGCGCTGTACGTCCGATGAATCCATCAGGCCAGGTATCATCGCCGGCGGCAGGGGGTCAAGCATCGCTTCAGGGTTTGCCGCCTGTAGGCCGGTTTGCGGCCGTTCCGCATCGCCGTATACAATGGCGGTGGAGGCCTATCCCTCATGTCCAGTCGCCGTCCCTATTCTCCGGATCTCTTCAACCAAAGCAATCAAACCGACGGGCCTTCCATTGAGTCTCCGCTCGCGGATCGCCTGCGGCCGCGGCGTTTCGATGATTTTGTCGGACAAGAAGAGATCGTCGGCCGAGACCGCCCGCTTCGAAAGGCAATCGAGTCGGACCAATTGTCGTCCGTCGTTTTCTGGGGCCCGCCGGGATGCGGAAAGACCACGCTCGCCTATTTGATCGCGGAACATACGAACTCTCACTTTGTCCCTTTTTCGGCGGTCACCGGGGGCATTCCCGAACTGCGCGAAATCATCAAACTGGCTGAACACAGAAAAGCGATGGGGCAGCGCACCATCCTCTTCGTCGATGAGATTCATCGGTTCAACAAGGCGCA
>DASSBQ010000314.1:0-10217 GCA_035698625.1 Nitrospiraceae bacterium | reverse complement strand
AGCGGGGAAGATGACGGGCATTTCGATCTGATCGAAACCACCGTTTCGCACTTGTTTCGAGAGCCGAGTGACGCGCTGGGCGGCACAACATACGGCCGCCTGCTGATGAAGCAACTTCGTCGGCTGGGTTGGTTCAAGCCGAAGCCCAAGGTCATCCTTGAAGTCGGAGGCGGCCTAGGCTACGTGGCGCGCGAACTGGGACACGAATTATTGCCGTTTGAGAAACAAGGGATTCAATACCTATCCCTGGATGTGACGCTTCCCTTCCTGAAATTACAGGTCAATCGCGCCCGTGCCGGAGGCTGGTCATGCAGCGGCGCCCAGGCAAATGGAGAGACCTTGCCTTTCAAGGAAGGGGTCATCGACTTGGTGATCGACAATGAAAACATGGCGGACATGACGCCGGTCAAACTGACGAGGCGCGAACTGCAGCAGGATAAAGGAGACACTCCCCAACATCAGGAAGCATTGGATTGGATCAGACGACTCCGGTTGCCGTTGGCCGCCGAGGACCCGCCGGATGAGGTAATCTTCAATCTTGGCCCTATTCGGTTTGTGACCGAGCTCTGGCGGGTGCTCAAGCCGGGCGGCCGGGCGTTCCTCACCGAATTCGGGATCGAAGAAGGCTGGCCGGCGCCGGTTAAACTTCCGCATCACACGGAGTATGAAGTTCAATACAGCCATCTGCGCCAAGCCGTGCGATGGCTGGGCTTTCAGGAGCGGTATGTGCCGCTTCCACAGTTTCTTGCGATCAAACCGGACACCAAAGTGCTCTGCACCGGCGCCGCCTACACCATCCAACGGTTCTGCGAAGCCTTGGGAAAACCCTTTGCCGTGCGCGCCTATACCGAGCAGGAACTGACACGAACGCTCGGGGAGATGCTGCCCAAGCTGCAGGGCTGCCATTACCACGACATTTCAGATCCCGCCTGGTTCGGCCTCATCGACTTCAAAGTCCTGCTCTTGGAAAAGCCCGGCGGCGCTCCCCAAACGAGCTTCACGGAACAGAAAGGCGGCTTTCGCTGGTACTCGCAGCGGTAGAACGCAATTTTCGGCTGTCGTCCTCAACCAGGCACAAGAGCAGTACCCATCTCAAGCGTCCACTTCGAACAGGAACTGCCAGGGCGCGACAGTGCCTCCGCTCGAAGACAGGGCGGCGTGGACCGCTCGAACACTCCGCGACCGCTTGGCACCTGAACTTGCTGCGGCCCTCGCTTCGCTGACCGCATCTTCGAACAGCAGGTGCCACCAGGACGCGGCCGCTTCCGCTGAGCGGTGGCCACGCCGCCCTGATAACGCTCCACCACTGTCCCGCCCTGGCGATCACCTTCGGGCAAATTGAACTTTCGCCAGACGCTATGCCGTTCCCGTTCAGGAAACCGGTTATTCAGTGGGGCTTGATGCTGCTGATGAGAGAGCGCCATCTGTTGGAGGCTCTGACGATGGTTCGCTGTTTTGAGCAGGAGATTTATTGGATTACTCCGCGCTCGATAGGAATCTAAGATGAGCCTTGAGAGCATCTGTATTAGGAATGACTCTGTCGCCAGACCAACTCTTTCGCTCGCCTGATGTCGCGCATCGCCTTCGGCCATGGCCTCGCTTTGGACCGGTCGACCATACCTACCGTGTCAGGTGCCTGGCCTCGGCGACACGTGGAAAAATCGTTTCATGATTACGGAAAAGGTTGGCTGGTGTAGAGTGAACAACATTTCCCGGAACACCTTCTGCAACGTCATCACAATGTAACACGAGTGCTGCGAGATGCTTCCGGCCAAAGAGTCTCGCCACCGCACTCCTCATCCCCTTGGACTCGTTAAACAATTGCGGATTTCTTACACCGCTGAATTTAACGACAAGAACGCCGGCGCGCTCCAGTGAGAGCTGCATGTCTACTTTGTCCTTGAGCGTATTATAGATATAGGCACGTAATTCTTTTGGCGTCTTATGCGGCCCATGGCATCGAAAGACAACGGGATTAAGTCCCGAATCTCCTTCTAGCTTGGACAGAATGAAGGTCACTTCTGGATGTTGTCGAGCTTTGGCGAGCGCAAGGATCTCATGCGGTCTGTGCGAGCGACTTGGGGAAGCTTTCAGGTCCAAGTTCAGCATCACACTTGAGTCGAGTTGAACAGTCGTCTGAGTCTTTTTAACCGCGGAACCTAAGGCTCGTGCCCACACTGGCATGTGGTTGGGATCAAATCGAAAATCATCTGAGAACTCAACGTCGACCTCACCCCAAACACCATTGTCCACCAGTACGTTATGCAGCCCGTCACAAACGTCAGCCATTGTACTCGTTTTGATTTTTTCGCTCACATCCAAGCTAAATCGACGACATTCCACGTCAAAATCAAGGCCTCCGCCACGAACGCGAAACTCTGGGCATTTGTTGTGACCTAGCGGGTACCACTGAATATCGAAACCCTCTCGGTGATAATGCCAAGCCGTACTGATTTCAAACATAAAGTCGCCATGCTGACGCGTAAGCAGATCCTTGCGATACTTCCCCCTGACATCATCCGGCATTCCCCGATGTAAGGAGGCAATCATCAAACCATCGCCAACAAGTTTTTGAATGGTCACTGGCCATTGGGGCGGCATATGGACACCATTCGCTGTGATTTTGTCGTATAAGCGAAACGCAACCAGCCAGGGCCTATGCTGTTCTACCCAGTATTGATACAAACGTCCGTGATGGACGAGCTCCTTATCCAAATCAGCTTGTGCCTTCTCAAGAGCATCCCGCCCCAAAAATGTCTTCAGTTTTCTGACGTACTTGGGCACTTCGGAATGCTTTATTTCATTGCTTCGTGGGCTGAGCGGACGGTCGATGAGGGTCATATCTATGAACCAGACGCGACTGATTTGCTTCACTGTTGCCGCATTCTATTCGCCAGATCGATCAGCACTCCTTCGCGTAGCCCCAAGTCGCTCACAAGGACACTCATCACATCCAACGTCTCCATTACGGTTCTCAGAATGATGGCGCCTGCGACGATGACTTCTTCACGGCCTGATTCCAAGCCCGGCATGCCTGCTCGTTGCGACTTTGAGCGACTCAACAGCCGCTCCTCCAGCCCTCTAACCATTTCCAGCATCAACGTGTAGTTGTGGATCCTCGCCGGCTCATAGATAGATAATTCCTGAGTCATCGCGGCGAGCGACGTAATCGTCCCGGCCGTGCCGACAAATGCGAGGCCGGGCGGGCGCGACATGTCCGCGACAGCCGCGCATGTTTCTTTCTGAACCCACTCGCGCGCCTGCTGAATTGCTTGAGGCTTCGGCGGATCATGATGCAACAGCCGCTCGCCCAGTCGCACCACCCCGACGTCTATCGAGCGCACGATCGGCGGTTTCCTGAGCTGATCCAGGATGAACTCCGTGCTGCCCCCGCCGATATCCAGCGCCAGCATGTCGGTTACGCCGGGAGGCAGACCGGAGCGGATGCCCAACATCGTTCGCCGCGCTTCCTCCTCCCCGCTGATCATTTCGACGTCGAATCCGGCTTCGCGCTTGACTCGATTGAGAAATTCATCGCGATTCGCAGCATCACGCGCAGCGCTGGTCGCCACTACCGTGGAGGCTTCGACCTGATAACGGTCAATCACCTGGCGCCATTCCTTTAACGTTGCAATCACCCGATCCATTGCGTCGACACGAAGCCGGCGATCCCCATCGACTCCTTGACCGAGCAGGAGGATGCGGCGTTCCGATCGGAGTTCTCTCAGCTGTCCGGCAGGCGACCATTCTGCGATAAGCAAGCGACAGGTCAGTGTGCCGATATCGATTCCGGCGAGAAGCTTTGGAGGAACAATCAGCGATGCGGTCATGAGGCGAGTGTCACGGTCCATCGGTAGAAATATCGTTCATCTCCAGCAAGAGCTTGGTTCGTTCATCCTGCAGCGCCCGGGCTTGCTTCATGAGGCGGCCGATCTCTCCGTCATAGAGAATGCGTTCCATGGCTTCCCCACGATCATGTAATTCCAACGTCCGTTCACCGAGATCCGCATACACCTCCTCAAGTTGTTGGTCGACTTTGCGCAGTTCCAATCGATAACGGAGCAGCTCCGTCTCTTCCATGGCGCGATTGGCGGCTTGCGCTGTTCCATGACGGAGCGTCGCCCATCCGGCTTTCAAATCGTGTTTCAGGCGTTGAATCACTTCCAACATACGCGCCGAGAAACTCAGCTGACGGAACCCAAATCAAGCTTGGCCTGCCAGCGTCGCAGCATCCCTGCCTTGAGCATCCGATGCTGAGGAGCGTGCAAGTGAGGGTCTTCTTCGAGCAAGGCAGATGCAGCACGGCGAGCTTGCTGCAATAGGTCTGCATCGCGCAGCAGATTGGCCGCCTTGAATTCAGGCAGTCCCCACTGGCGCAATCCGAACCATTCGCCCGGTCCTCTGATCCTCAGATCTTCTTCCGCCATCATGAACCCATCGTTCGACTTCACCATCGCATCCAACCGTTGCCGAGCAATCGAGGTCTCCTGCTCTTCCGCCGGTAATCGCCCGGCCCGGGTCGCGCGCCGACATCCTGTAGTTGAGGACATCAACAAACAGTAGGACTGATGCGCGCTGCGGCCCACACGCCCCCTCAGTTGGTGCAGTTGGGCAATCCCGAATCGATCAGCGTGTTCAATAACCATGACCGTCGCGTTCGGAACATCGACGCCGACTTCGATGACGGTGGTTGCGGCAAGGATATCAATCTCGCCGGCCTTAAAGGCCTTCATTGTCCTTTCCTTTTCAGCAGACGCCATTCTGCCGTGAAGCAGTCCGATTCGAAATTGCGGGAACTCTTCATTTTGCAGGCGATCCGCAGCCTGGAGCGCCGCTTTCAGATCCACTTTTTCCGATTCTTCCACCAGCGGATATACAAAGTAGGCCTGGCGATGGGCTTTGAGTTCGTCGCGGACAATTTGCCATGCCCGTCCGCGTAGGGCGTCGTCAAACAGCCACGTCCGCACGGGCCTCCGTCCCGGCGGCAAACCGTCGATGGTCGAGACGTCAAGATCTCCATAGACTGTCATAGCGAGCGTGCGGGGGATTGGCGTGGCGGTCATGACCAATACATCCGCTTGATAGCCCTTATCCCTCAGAGTTTTCCGCTGGAGCACACCGAACTTATGCTGTTCGTCGATGACGGCAAGTCCGAGATTGGCGAATCGCACGTCTTGTTGAATGAGCGCATGGGTCCCGATGGCAACATGCGCAGTGCCGGCCTGCAACATCCGCAACGCCTCCGCCCTCCCTTTGGATCGTCTTCCGCCGGTCACGAGGATAGGACGAAGCCCCAACGCCTCGAGGATCGGCTTGAGATTGGTGAAATGCTGTTCCGCCAGGATTTCGGTGGGAACCATGAAGGCGGCTTGGCACCCGGATCCGCATGCCATGACGATGGCGTGAACCGCGACCATCGTTTTCCCGGACCCTACGTCCCCTTGCAGCAGGCGATTCATCGGTCGGGAGGAAACCATGTCGGCCTGGATTTCGCCGAATACCCGTTCCTGAGCTGACGTCAATCTGAAGGGCAAGAGCCGCGATAACCGATTTAACAGAGGCGTATGGGGATCGAACCGTACCGCTTTCTGCTCCTCTTTTACCCGGCGCCGCCGAATCGCCAGGGCTGTCTGAAGCAGGAATAATTCCTCGAAGGCGAGGCGCCTCTGCGCCACCGACAAGCCTTTGTCGAGCAGCGCCATATCGGTTCCGGCCGGTGGGAAATGGGTCTGCTCCAACGCCTGCTGAATGGGCAGGAGGCGGTGGCGGGCACGAACACGAACCGGCAGCACCTCTTCACAATCCCCTCCGAATTCATCGAGCAGGGTTCGTATCAACACCCGCATCTGTCTCGAATTCCACCCTTTCGTCTCGTGATAAATCGGCACGATTCGTCCGGCATGCAAAGTCGTTTCAGTTTCTTCCCCGATTCCCTCGCAGTGGGTGACGTCCATCCGAAGGCGGTGCCACCCCCTATGCCCGGCGACGATACGTCCCACCAGAAAAAGACGCGTGCCCGTCTTGATGACATCTTCCATGTACGGTTGATTGAACAGCACGATCTGAAGACGGCCGCTTCCATCATCGATGACCGCCTCCAGCACCGCCATTCTGCGAAATCGCGATCTTGTCGAAGTGGCCTCCGCAACGACACCGCACACTGTCGCCGTCATCCCCGGCAACAAATCCTTGATAGCAAAAATCTTTGAGCGATCCTCATACCGCCAGGGCAAGGTCCATAATGCCTCCTCCACCGTCTTTACGCCGAGACGTTGCAGCAGAAGCGTCCGTTTCGGCCCGACGCCCTTCGCAAACTGAATGGGAAATTCCCACAGAGGCCGGACCGCCTGGTTCACTGACTGCGCATGATAAGAGGTTGGGTCGGCGGACTCCTCATACCGCGGCTGCTTTTCCGGCCGGCCGGTCTGAAGACGTATAAGAAGCTCTCGTGCCTGCATCAACCGTTCGCGCTGCTGATCGGTGGTCAACCCGGCATGAAAATCGACGAACAGTTCGCGCAGCAGAAGTAAGTCTGATTCGATGGTGCGTGAATAGGTCCGTTCGGTTAGCGCATCAATCACCTGCGCCGACACGAATGGGCCAAGATTGGCGAGAGTCCCGAGATGAGCATAAGAGTCGCGGCACGCAAATTCGATAGGTCGTGTAACCCGTTGCAAAAAGGCGTGAAGAGGCTCGGGAAGGACGTTCGTGGGACAACGAGGCATCCTGGCGCGGATCGTACCATACCTACAATCAAGCCTCAATCGGTGTGACGGCTCGCGGCGGCACGGCCGGCGGCTGATTGTAGGTTTCCGGACTTTTCTTGGTGCGTTTTGTCACGAATGATACAGTCAATTCCGGCATCTCATTTCTTAAGGTCCTCTATGTACCGCCGGAACATCACCCATATCCTCGGTCCCTTGGCGCTTGTGCTCGCCTTGTTCATTTCGTATCATGCGTGGCTGAAGCCTCATTACTTTCCGGCTCCGCCTCCACCATCCCCCCAGACTGTTCCCGATGAAGCGACTTCCGCTCCTCCACGACAAGCGGAAGACGCGACGGTGATGGGCACCAAACGACCTCGGACGATCGATCCGCTTACGGTGCCCATTCTTCAGCATATGGACCTCCTGGCTGCCATCAACGAAGAATTGGAGAAGGGCAATGCCGCACAAGCCGAGACCAAGCTGGCTGATATGCCGGGGGCGCTCCTTACCGAACCGTCGGTGCGGCGCCATGTGGCAATCTTGTGGAATAATCTGGGCATCCTGCAAGAGCGAGCGAATGGAACTGCCGCATCTCTGAAAGCGTTCAAGAAGGCCACCATGCTTGATTCGCATAATGCAATCGCCATGCTGAATCTGACTCACGCCTACTGGGGGCTGCGCGATCCCAACTTGACCGTAGAATTCTTGTCCAAAGTCGTGGCGTTGGCTCCCGATGAAGCATTTCCTCACCTCGCTCTCGCCGATCTGTTGCAAGAGCAAGACAAGCTCGCTGAAGCCGGACGCCATCTGGGTGAGGCAACGGCCCGCATTCGAAAGGATCCGGTCCTCCAATCCTATTTGAAGATCGTGACTGAGAAGGTACAGCGAACCGAAAAGGTCGAAGACAAACTGGCGTCCCGCAGCAGCGTCCACTTCATCGTCAAGTTCGATGGGAACGAGGACCACGCTACCTGGACCACCGTTCTGGATATCCTAGAGGATGCCTATCGCGACATCGGCCAGAAGTTCAATTATTTTCCCGAGAAACCGATCACCGTGACGCTCTTGACCAAAGCCGATTTCCAGAATGCAACCGGCAGCCCGGTATGGGCCGACGGCTTATTCGACCCGGTGCTCGGCCGGATTCGTGTACCCACCCAAGGCGCGCTGACGGATCGAGGATGGTTGACGCGCGTCTTGCGGCACGAGTTTGTGCATGCGCTGCTTAACGATCAGCTTGGAGCAAACGGAGGGTCGATCCCCACTTGGCTGAACGAAGGACTGGCCATGCAGCTGTCCGGCGATTCATGGCAGGAATTGGATCGTACCTTAGAGGATGATGTTCAGGTAGTGCCGTTGACGGCGTTGGAAGGAAGCTGGGAGCACTTATCACCGCATGCGGCCATGATAGCCTATGTCGAGGCCAATTCGGCGACTCACTACTTGTTGGACCGTTTCGGCATGCACAAGGTGCATGAGGTGCTCGGCCATCTCAAAGCCCGTCAGACCCTTGCCATGGCGATGCAGGACAAGCTCCTACTGTCCTATGACAGATTCCAGAAGCAATGGGCTGATACGTTCCATTCCAAACTGCAGCACACCCAATCATAGCCGGGGCCGGCCGTCCGGTGGATGCCAATACGGCCGGATCCTTATCATTCCACAGGGGCACAGTCTGGGGTGTAAGTCTGTGTCCGTTTTCTCTTTCTGCCCGCTCGATGGAGTCGGTTTCCTCAAACGAGTCTTGCCATAGGAGACGGCCGGACGCGCGATCAACCGTGCGCACAACAAGATTAAAAATATGTCCAATGCCTTCGATTTGCATTGATCGATGGACGGGTCGAAAACTGGTTCTCTCCGCCCGGCTGCTCATCGATACACCAGGAATGAACCTATCTTCCCATACAAGCATCCCGGTCAAAGGGTCAACCGCCTGGAGAGACAGATTGAGTTGGATAGGTAATAGCTCTTTTTTTCCGGTCCGCCATACGGCTGACCGGAACGGCGTAAGGGTCGCAATAGGCCGTGCCCGAGACTCTTCTTTCTGAGATGTCAGATTAAGTTGCCCCTGCCACAGGAACTTGCCCGTACGCGCGTCATACACTCGCAGCAAAAACCTGTGCTGGCCTTCCGCATCGACTCCGATTCCTCCGGCAAAGATTTGATCGTGCCTTGTCTCCCCCGACGTAGCATCCTCCTGAACATTCAGATCGTAGGAATCGTCCGACAGAACCATTCCTGTCTGCGCCTGGTAGGTTCTGATCGTAATCAAAGATGAAAACGAGGTCTGAAAACCAAATCCCGCGACAAGAAAATCGCCGTGCTCAGAAGCATCATCCGCTTCGACCGGCATAAACGCACCGTTCTCCATGCCAATGGGGTGACCGGATGGTTTGCCCGAGGCGATAACCGGCATGCAAACCATGATGCCGAGCATGATCATGGCTGTGCATGGCGTCATCCAATTCTGCCATAGACCGCACGTTGCAGTCGTTCCAGACCGTCTCGACGCCCCATCCGGCATCTGCCACAGCCGTCTCTGATCCAGCGGTAGTGAGTGAGTCATGATGCCCTCCAATTCATGAGGCCCGATTCTTCTCCGCATGAAGCGAAGGGTAAATTACTCTGTGGGCATACCCGTGCCGACTAAAGCGGTATGCTCCAACAGCCGGCACAGGGGGTGACCCGGGCGGGCGGAAGCGGACCGATATTGGAGGATCGGTTTGTGGGATTGGAACCCGGTCTACCGAACAGATCCGAATAAATGATAGCGGTAGCGCGCGATGAGGCGGTACAGGAGGTATGCAACCGGTCTCGCCCAGGAAATCCTGGCGAGACGACCCAGCAAGGCTCCGCCTTTGAGTCCTGGCAAAAGCGGAACAAATGCGTCCAATCCCTTTCGAATGCTGCCGTCGGATCCCACCAGAAAGGCAGCATCTGGACGGCCTGGCCGGTATTCCTTCCCAAGCTGCCGCGCAGCTTCATCGCTTTGGTATGGAATAAAGCGTATATGGGCCAGACTATCTCCTTGAGCCGCCTTCTCAATCCCCTCTTTGGCCGTCACGCAAAGCCGGCAGTCGCCGTCGTAGATCAGCGTACAATTCTGCTCGCCCGGTTGGCTCCCGGGCATTTCATCCTCAGCCATGCTTACCTTTTGTTGTATGCAGCCAACTCACTCTTCGCGGCAGGTGCCATTGTTGGGGGACCCCGGTAGCGCTATAGTCATGCATGCTTATCCGCCGCATTCAGGGGCTTCTTTTGGCGTTGGCCGTGATTTCGGGCACGTGGCATATCATGCTCTCCGTGAATCCACCGCCCCCTCACCCGGTCTCCTGGCTTTGGTTTGGCTTCTTGATCGGCATGCCGATCTTATTAATGATTCTGATGGGTTTCCGTCCTCGGTGGGTCGTCATGGCCGTCGTAATATATGCGACCATTGGGTTGGCGCTCGATATTGCGACACTGGTCCAAGAACTCAGCCGCCCCCAAGAGGGGTCGCTCGTGGTCGGC
>DASSBQ010000313.1:0-3924 GCA_035698625.1 Nitrospiraceae bacterium | reverse complement strand
TCATCCGGACAGCAGCCTACACATACCCCGTAACTGCCGCGACCTTCCTCCGATTCGGCCCTCGCGCGTCCCTGTTTGTCTTGCCATATCTTCTCGCGCCCGGGATGTCCGGTCGGCGCCGGTATCGGCCTGAAGGCATGCAGGCTTTGAGAGTCGGCTGAAAATTCGCTATAGTGGACGTACGTGATCCCGCCCCATAACTCACATGGATAGCACCCATGCCTAAGAGCGAAGAGGCAGGCCGGCGCGCGTCTGATCGACCGGCCGGCCGGCCGGGTCAAGCGTCGGTTTCCGGCGGCCAGACATGGACGGAGCGGCGCGCCGCGGTGAGCCCGCGAGAGCAGGAGCCGCGCAGGCCGCATCTCCGACCGGTCTGGATCGTGCTCATTCTGCTGCTTCCCTGTTTGGCGCTGACCGTTTACTACTCTCAGACCGTGGTTCCCAGCGGTGAAGAATCGGATTCGTTTCTTCCCAGCACCGGCTATGCGTTCGTTCTGCTGCTCATCAACCTCGATCTCATCGGTTTTGTCGTCCTCACCCTGCTGCTGTCGCGAAATCTGATCAAGGCGTATTTTGAGCGACGGCATCGCTTGGTAGGATCGGGATTCCGGGCCAAGCTCG
Organism: Nitrospiraceae bacterium; assembly: GCA_035698625.1. Classification (GTDB taxonomy): domain Bacteria; phylum Nitrospirota; class Nitrospiria; order Nitrospirales; family Nitrospiraceae; genus DASSBQ01. The sequence goes on along the minus strand of DASSBQ010000313.1, from coordinate 3,303 downwards.
TGGCGGCGTTTATCGGGTTTGCCCTGATCCCCACCGTGCTGCTCGCCTTGGTGGCAAGCGGGTTGGTCAATAAGGCGGTGGATGTCTGGTTCAATGACCAAATCGAGCACGTCATGAAGGATTCCTACGAAGTGGCGCGCATGCATCATGCCGGCCACGTCACGCTGGCGATCAACAGCGCCCGCGCCATCAGTCATGAAATCTTTCGCGAGGATCTGTTGGCGGCGGAACAACGGGACCTGCTGGTAGCGGCTATCGCCAGGAAACGGTCGGAATACGGCGTGGCGGGGATCGAAGTCTTTTCCGCCAAGATGGAGACGCTGACCAAGTCCTTGAATCCCGAGGTGCCGACGCCGGTTTTGGACTTGCCGATCGGGCAGCTGGTCCTTCAAGTTATCAATGGCAAGCAGGAATTGACCTCGGTTCAAGAGGCTCAAAGCGGCCGGTTGGTGCGGGCCGGGGTGCCGATCGCGTCCAGCGTCCACCGCGGGGACATCGACGGCGTGGTAGTGGTCGATGCCTATGTGCCCGAGTCGTTATTGGGAAAGATGGAAAGCATCGGGCGGCAGTATGCCGAATACAAGCAGTTGAAGGCGATGAAAAATCCCATCAAGGCGGGAGCCTATCTGCTGGTCGCCGTCATTACCGTCATGATTCTGTTCAGCGCGACGTGGTTCGGATTTTATGTGGCGCGCGGCATCACGGTGCCGATCCAGCGACTGGCGGCCGCGACGGAGGCCATCGCCCAAGGAGACTTGTCCGTGCGCATCGAAACCAAGGCGACGGACGAGATCGGCACGCTGGTCGATTCCTTCAATCGCATGACGGAAGACCTACAGGGCAGCAAATCCAAGTTGGAAGAAGCCAATATTTCTCTACGGCAATCCAACGTGGAACTGGACCGGCGCCGGGCCTACACCGAAACAGTAGTCGATACCATCGCCGCGGGCCTGATCTCCATCGATCGGCAAGGCATCATCACGACCTTCAATCCGTCGGCGGAACGTATCCTGGGATTGTGGGCGGACCGGTTCCGCGGGCGGTCGGCGAACGAAACCTTCAAGGAGTTCGGGCTCGACCTGTTTCAGTCGGTGTACGACCGCATGCAGACCGATCAGCGGGAGAATCTCGCCGTCGAAGGCCAATTGGATCTGCAAGGCCGCTTTCTGACCATCGGAGTGCACTGTTCACGAATGAAGGACGAGTCGGCCAAGGATCTGGGATTTGTGCTGATCTTCGAAGATTTGTCGGAGTTGATCAAGGCGCAGAAGGCGGCGGCCTGGCGAGAAGTGGCGCAGCGGATCGCCCATGAAATCAAGAATCCGCTGACGCCGATTCAGTTGTCGGCGCAGCGGCTGCGAAAGAAATTCCAGGACAAGGCGCCGGACTTCGATCGCATCTGCGACGAATCGACCCAGGTGATCGTCAATGAAGTGGGAAGCCTGAAGCAGATGCTGGATGAATTTTCCAAGTTCGCGCGCATGCCGGCTCCTCAAATGTCGGTGTGTTCGCTGGACGAGGTGATCAAAGAGGTGGTGACCCTTTACGACGGCGCGCATCGGGACATCGAATTTCATTTGGAACTCGACCTAGATCTCCCCTCCTTGAGCTTCGACCGGGAACAGATGAAGCGGGTCTTCGTCAATTTGTGCGATAACGGCATTCATGCCATGAACCAGAAGGGCCGCCTGTGGATTCATACCCGGTATGACACCAAGCGGAGACGAGCGGTTGTCACCATTGCGGATGAGGGAACGGGGATCGCCGCCGAGGACCAAGACAAGCTGTTCGTGCCCTATTTTTCGAGGAAAAAAACCGGCACCGGGCTGGGTCTAGCGATCGTGCGACGGATCATTACGGATCACGATGGCCAAATTCAGGTCGGCCCCAATCATCCGCACGGAGCGGTGTTTACGTTCGAATTGCCGGTGTAGACCCGGGAAAGCGCACGTCCTTGGGAATCGGTTGCGAAGCAACGGGGATGTGGTGGGTGAGACGGGAAGGAAGGCGTCTTGGCGCCTTCGGGGCCGGGTGGGTGAGAACGATGCGCGGGGCGTGCGGGTGAGATTGGGAAAGGCAGCGTCTCGGGCAATCGGTTGCGAAGCAACCGCGGGATGAGGTGGGTGAGAATAATCTGCCGGGGTGGGCGGGTGAAATCAGTGAAGCGTGAAGGCGTGAAGAAAAAGATTCCGCTGGCTGCTGACGAGATACGAAATACGAGTGGCGAAATACGCTTGAACGAGTGACGGAGCATTATGTCGGCATCGATTCTCATTGTGGACGATGAAGTCTCCATCCTGAATTCCTTGAGCAGCATCCTCGAGGATGAAGGACACGAAGTCGTCGTCGCCAAAAGCGGGGCGGAAGCCTTGAAGATCTGCATGGCGGATCCGCCCGAGCTCATGCTGCTGGACATCTGGATGCCGGAAATGGACGGATTGGAGACGCTTCGCCGCGTGAGGGAACAGGTGCCGTACACGCAGGTCATGATGATGTCCGGGCACGGCTCCATCGAAACCGCGGTGAAAGCCATCAAGCTTGGCGCCTACGACTATATCGAGAAGCCGCTGTCGTTGGAAAACGTCACGCTGCGGGTCAAGCATGCGTTGGAGCAACACCGGCTGGAGCAGGAGAATCGCACGCTTCGAACCAAGGTTGCGGGAAAATTTGAGCTGGTCGGCCGGGCCCCGGTGATGGATCAGTTGCGGCAGCTCATTCAGACCGCCGGGCCCACGAACAGCCGCGTGCTGATCGGCGGGGAGAACGGCACGGGAAAGGAGTTGGTCGCGCGCGCGATCCACCATCACAGCGCCAGGGAAAATCGGCCGTTTGTCGCCGTCAACTGCGCGGCGATTCCGGAGACCTTGATCGAAAGCGAGTTGTTCGGCCATGAAAAGGGCTCCTTCAGCGGAGCGACGTCGATGAAGCGCGGGCAGTTCGAGCAAGCGGACGGGGGCACGCTGTTCCTGGATGAGATCGGGGACATGAGCCTCAACACGCAGGCGAAGGTGCTGCGGGCGCTTCAAGAGCAGCAGTTTACCCGCGTGGGAGGCACGAAGTTGATCAAGGTTGACGTGCGGGTACTGGCCGCCTCGAACAAGGATCTGTTGAAAGAGATCGAGAAAGGGGTGTTCCGGGAAGATCTGTTTTACCGGCTGAACGTCGTGCCGATCATCGTTCCCCCGCTGCGTGAACGCAGGGAGGATGTGCCGCTGCTGGTCAAACACTTTCTCCAAGTCCATGCCGAGGAGCAGGGATTGAAAATGAAGCAGATGGCTCCCGAGGCGATGGAAGTGTTCATGC
>DASSBQ010000312.1:0-10684 GCA_035698625.1 Nitrospiraceae bacterium | reverse complement strand
CGCAAGTGCTCGGCGAACAACTGAAGGCAGCTATCGTCCCGGCTCCCGGCCTCAGCGAGATCGGGGTCGGCGCCTGGCTGAACCGCTTCTGGCGCGATTTGGCCGATGATCCGGCGAAACGGGATTGGTACGCCAAGCCGGACGAGGCACGACCCCTGGGGGGCGAAACGTTGTGCGAGGTGCAGCGTCGCGCGGTCCTGGCGGTCCAAGAGGCGCTCTCGACGTTGGGTGACGGTCACTGCGCGTTTGTCTCGCATGCCGATGTCATCCGGACGGTTCTCGCGCATTATCTTCACCTGGATCTCGGCTCACTGCGCAATATGAGAATCGACAATGCGTCGGCGACCGCCCTCGAAATCACCCCGCAAAGGAATCAGCTTCTCTTCTTGAACTACAGGCCGACACCGGACCTGCTGCGATAACAAATTATGGATGAGTCAGTAGCCGCTCATGCTCGGCTCGCCTCCGCCCTTCCCGTAGCGGCGCTCCGAGTAGGTCGCCATATCCTGAGACAAAGCCTTCCATTCCTGAGCCGTCAGCAAATGTTTCAATTTGAACCGCAGGGCGAGGATCCTGCCGGCCGACTGCATGCGGCTGTTATTCTGTGCATCGAGAATTTTCGTAAATTCCTCCGGCGCCGCGTCGTAGTCGGCGTTCAGTTCATAGAGCTGTCGATGGTACTGCCGATTCTGCTCCTGCGTCTTCTTGATCTCGCCTACAATGTCCTCGGCGACGGCGCTCGCTTCCTTGGCTTTCTGCGGATCGGCGACATGTTTATGGATGAGGGAGCCGACGTCGCCCTTGGCCTTGTTCCAATAGGATTCTCCGGTTCCATGCCCCATTCTTCCGTGGTGAGGAGATGAACAGCCGGTCAATGCCAGAGAAAGGAAAACGGCACATCCCAGCCAGGTCGATCGCGTCATGTGATTCTCCTTATTGCATGAATGATCGTGGAAAGCAGGCGCTTCCGTTAAGCGGGAGCGGCCGGCGATTGCGGGTTGGAAGGTTCTTATCGTACTATCCGGGCCTCCCTTCCATCGAGTACATTTGAAGGATGGGCTCACAGGATAGCCACGCCGACCAGGTTCTGCTTGACGCCTTGGGGGACGAATTCCGCCGGCATCTGCAACTCTTCTATAGCCGGCTCAAGCTGGCGCCTCCATACGACAGCGTCGAAAAGGCCGTACGGCAACTCACCACGTCCATCAAAACATTGTCGTCCGATGATCAGCGTCGGCTCGTCTCGGACGAGGCGTTTCGGTGGGCACACTATCGCCGGGCCTTTATCGATTCCGGCTTGAGCCAGAAGCATCGCGGAATTATCGCCGGGCTCGCGCGACAGCGGGATGCGCTCGACTTGCCTCCGGAATTCGATCATTTTCTGAATGTTTATGCCTGAGGCAGTTGTCCGGATTGGCCGGGCCATTCCAGCGCGGTCCGCAGTTCCTGATATACCTGAGTTAACCGACTATCTTCCAGCCGATAGGCCACTGTAATCGTAATGAGCCCGAAGGCCATCACGAGCAGCCCCAGTCCCATGACGCCGGCCCCAAGTAAGACACCGCCCAGCGAAGCGAGGCCGCCTTGTACGGCATAGCTGATGAGGAAGCCGAGGGTGCCCAATCCTACCAACGCAAACCAGAGCATCGTAATAATTGCGGAAGACCAGGGGATGCGTTTGATGTACAGGACGCGGAATCCGTTCTCAGCCGGCGCCAGCTCCAATGATCCCTTCAGCGGCCAGGCCGTACGAAAACGCAGGGAAAAGAGACGATACTGAGGGCGAATCAAGATTCGTCTGACGTCCGGGAAAAATCGCGCTATCCCGTGCGGTAATGAGAGGAGGCCGTTGCGATCGAACCGATGGGTGACATGAGCCAGGTCGGCAAGCGCGACTTGGTCTCGACCTCGCGCGATGCCGCAGCCATATCGGCTGGCATCGGCCGTAAGCCGTACGAAATATAACCAGTCGCCTACAATGAGGCCGATGAACAACACAACGGCAAATGCGCCGGCAAGGACCATGGACAAAACCATCCCACAGGCCGGCGGAAAGAATCAAGAGAGCCGGGCCGCGGCATGGGAATTTCGCGCGTCAACCTGTTGACTAGCCTCAGGGCTTTGGCTACATTAGGCTGAGATTGGTTCGGGCGGGCTCGGTCATCGCACTTGGTAATTGGGTTTTCCCGCCTTCATTATTATAGTTCCCACGCCATGCCGCTCTTCAGCCCATCCCGGCACCACGGGGGTGCGCGGGAATCGGAGCGTGGATAGCGGAGGTACGATGGATATTGCGAAGGTTGAACGTGTGTATACCAACTATGCCGGAGTGTACGATCACATCTTCGGCAAAATTTTTCACGAATCGAGGGAGTCTGCGGTGCGCAACCTCCGCATTACTCCGAATGAAGAGATCCTGGAAGTGGGAGTCGGAACCGGCATTGCCCTTCCCTTCTACCCCAAAAATTGCAAAGTGGTCGGGATCGATCTCTCCCCCGGCATGCTCGCGAAAGCCAGGCAGCGCCAAGCGCGATATCACCTGGATCATGTCAGGCTCATGCTCATGGATGCGGGCCGCATGGACTTTTCCGACGACAGCTTCGATACCGTCATGGCGGCCTATGTCGTGACGGCCGTGCCCGACTATCGCACGGTGGTCAACGAAATGATCCGGGTGTGCAGGCCCGGCGGGCGTATCATCATGCTGAATCACTTCAGCAACGGCAACAAGTTGATCGCGGCCGTTGAAAAAGTGATTTCTCCACTGTGCAAACACATCGGCTTCCGGACCGATTTGTCGTTGAAGACAGTGCTGGAAGGAACGGCGTTACAGGTCGCCCGGAAGGAAAAGGTGAATCCGCTGAAATTCTGGCATCTGGTCGAGTGTGTGAACCAAAAGACCGTCATGAACGGCAACGGAAGGAACGGACACATCAATTAAGCCGCCGTTTTCGACAGCAGCCTGCTTACTTTGCTTGCCGGCTTCTCTCTCGTCGATTTTCGCGTAACCACTCATCGCAGGACAGAAAGATATCACCGGCCACGCATGTCCCGGGGAATGTTCGTGCGATGAGGTCGGCCACCAGGCCGAGGACGCGGCCGCAACACGGATCGGGAATATTCGGCGCTCGGAGGGTCATGCCGAATCCGGAAGACGCGGGAGAGCCATGAGCCATGATATGCACGGATCCGCCTTTGCTTTCCGCGAGAGTAGAAGGCGTGAGCTCTCCTTCCCAGCGAATAGCGGGATGGCGCTTCTTCTCGGATCGTCCGACTCGCCAGGTGCAAGGCACACCCTCCTCGTCTAAGTGCCTCAAGAGCCACTCGACCGTCGGCACGTCCCCTTGCTCGGTTTGGAAAGTCCAACGGGCCACGGCACGCGCAATATCTCGGTCGCCGGCCGGAGTCGCAATCTCTTCGAAGAGGACCTCCTCGCAGACCACGTAGAGCCGCCCTTCCGGATCGAACCAAAACCGCAGTTGTTCATCGGATGCCTCGGCCTGAATGACACCCAGCGCCGACGAGTCCGTCCCGTCCTGTTCCAAAATCGAAAAATCGGATACCCCGCTCATGATGAGTTTGGCCATGCGGAGCATTTCGCCGGCGCAGTAGCGGACGGTCACCGTGACAGTGGTGCCGGCCAGCAGGTCGCGACCGCTGTTTTCATCGAACAGTCGCTTCTTCGATATGTGGATGTCGGTGATGTGGCCGCCGCGGAGACCGTTCGTATGGGCCATAAACCACCGCAGGTCGTCCGCTTGTTTGAGAAGATATTTCATGGTCTCACAGAGCCTCTAGCGCATGGCTTGGCGTACGGCAATAAACAAAGAGACGAGCTTACGGACCAGAACAAACGCCTAACACACGAGGAGCAAGGATTGGGCAAAATGGGGTATGGTACAGGCGACACCAACTTTTATTCCTGCTATACGGTTACACCATGCGCCGTCTGTGCTTTCTAGAACAGCGGTTGTTGCTGTTTCATCTCGGCGATTTGCTGTTCCAGTTCCCGAACCCGATCCTTCAGTCGCTGATTTTCCAGCCGCAACACATCAAGCCGATCGAGAAGTTGTTCCCGCTGGATTTGCGTCCATTCGAGGGCGCGCTTCAGCCCGACCAATTCAAGTTGAGCCGGTCGCTCATCAAACGGAAATGCCATCGGCACCCACGGACAGGGTTCAGTCTGCCGGCGGCATTATAGTGCGCTTGTGACGAGCGTGCCAATCAGCAGTTCTCAGGAGGGCGAAGACCTCTATCTTCCATCCGGCCAGGGACAGGACACGGAGCAAGCGATGGAACGCCATATCTCGCCATGCTAGCGAGCGCTTGGAGGGGGCTGTCGCTGAGCCGCTTGGCGTTCCTGTTCCAGGGCACGCCGCTCTTCTTCGGACACATAGCGAATCGCCACACCGGACAGGTGCAGCATCCAGCTCTCACCCCCGCCGGCTCCCTGCATGAAGGTCCAGGCGTCCATGCGAAACGGATTCCAGTAGCCGCCGCCGCTGAAGGGGCTGGTGGTCGTGCCGGCCGGGCCTGCTGTCGATTGAAAGGTGGGCCCCTGTCCATAAAAATGTCTGACATCGGCCTGGCCGAGGATCACGGCATCCGCGCCCAGTTCCTTGGCGCGCGATAGAATTTTCTCTCGCAGGGTGTCTTCGCTCACATGCTCGCTCGTGGCGATAATCCGGGCGATCTCGATGTGACTCTCGTCAGGCTCGCGCTTGAGCGTCTCTACCGGCTCCTTGCCCGACCGCGGCTCGAATGTGGCAGGCACGAGTGGATCGACTTTGACGGACACGCAGGCGGTGGAAAGAAGCGCGAAAGCGATCAGGAATAGCGGCCCCAGCAATCGAGACATGGTGTAATAGTGCCGAAATCAGCCGGCGAATTCAATGGGAAAAGGGATCCTAGATGCGCTCATGAAGGCTGGCGGCTCGAGGCGCCTTCCAACGACTTGGCCTTTTGGAAGTCATGATCGGCGCCGCGCTCGTCGCCGGCCCGTTGCTTGATTTCGCCGCGCACGCGGTAGGCGCGTGCTGAATCCGGATGGATCTGAATGGCCTGGGCCAGATCCGCAAAGGCGCCCGCCAGATCATCCATGTTCACTCTTGCTTCTGCACGCATGACATAGATCTCATGGTCATGCGGACTCTTGTCCAAGGCGCGCGTGTAGTCCTCGACCGCGCCATGCCAATCGCCGGCGCCGGCCAAGGCGGCCGCTCGATTCTCATAGGCCAGCGAATCGTCGGGCGCGAGCTTGATGGCTGCAGTGGAGTCGGCGATCGACCCAGTCCAGTCCCGCAACGTCACCCGTTCCCATCCTCGATCGCGATAGGCTTTCGCCAACGTGGAGTCAATCGATAGTGCCTTGGTAAAATCATCCACCGCGGCCTTATGGTTTCCCAAGCGCCCGGCGACAGCGCCTCGCTTCCAATAGAGTTCCGCATCGTTCGGTCGTATTGCAATCGCTTGCCCGAGTGTCGTGGCCGCCTCGCGGAATTGTCCCGCGCCGGCTTGCGACCACGCGAGGTTCTCGAGGTAGGCCGCTTCATTGGGATTGCGGCCGACGGCCTCAAGGAAATCTTCCATCGCGCCCTTGACGTCGCGGTTCTGCATTTTGATGACGCCGCGATTGTTGAAAAGGCCCGCGCTGGTGCTCGAGTCGTCCAGAACCACCTCGTACGTCGCTGTCGATTCCACTCTCCGGTCCTTCGGTTTGAACATGCAGCCGGAGATGACCGTCAGAATGATCATGCCGAGCAGCAGCGCGCACACGCCGCGTAATGGTCGCGGAAACGTTCGGCGTGTGAGGGTGGGTCGTGCTGCCGGTCGGTGTTGGTCCGCCGCTGTCATGGATTCTCAGTGATCATGCAGGTGCGTTCTTCCTATGGCTAGTGAACGAGTGTCACGCCACCTTCGTATCTTTCCCGCTCGGGATGCCCCGGGCGACGTTGCGGGCGCGCTTCAGGGCATCGCGCAATCGCGGGTGGGCCTGATGCCAGAATTGAGAGAAGACGGAACTCATGCGGCGGTCCGCGGAGAGCATCAGCACATAGGCCAGCAGAAAACCGCTTGTCACGATACCAATTTTCCACGGCGACATCGCAAGCGCTTTCAGGCTCGTGAAGACCTCGCCTAGTTGAAGCGTGAAAACATGGAAAATGAATGAGCCCATATTTTTCAAGACCGGCCACGGGTCCGACAAGGAGTGAAGGCCATCGGGAGTCGAAACGGCCACGAGCACGAACAGGCACACGCTCACGTAGAGATAGTACGAGGCTAATCCGATTGTGATTTGCCCCCTGACCCGCGGCAACAGAGATTCCGCTCCGGCATGGGCGGTACGAAGCACCTGTTCGACTTCCTTCGCTCTGGTGAGGGCCGAAGTATGCTTCTTCTCATCGTCCGTAGGCGTGATGACCACGGCCGCGTCGGACGGCAAGTTCCCGGGAGCGTAGTCGTCCGTTCCGTGTGCGATTCGTTCCAGGACGCTCAAATGGATAGCCGGTCTCGTATGATGCATTCTGCAGATACCGGCAATGTCCCGTATTTTCCACCGATAGAATATGCCCAGACCGGAGCGGGGGTCGTACAGCTTATCGTCGACATTCGCATGGTCATAATACAGGGCTCGGTCGGTGGCAAGCAGGCGGAGACCCGCCTGCTCGGCTTTTCGCATCATCCACTCCAAAGGGACGAGCGACATTCCCTGCTTCGGATATCCGCCGCCGACATTCGAGTGAGCCCCGGCGAACCAGACTTGTTCGATCCGTCCGGCATCGCCCTCGCCTTCATGCCAGAGGACCGGATGAAAGGAGTGGCGCGCATCGTCGACTGAAAGAGCGTGGCACGCGCGTTTTACCAACTTGCTGAGCTTATGGTCCCGAAATTTGAACCGGTAAAAGACCATGTTGATGAAGTCGCTGATATGGAACGGCAGTCCGACGGCATCCACCGTATCCCACACACCTACGAATGCGATTGGGACATCGCACGGACGGCAATGCTCGGCTCTAAAGCGGGAGATCATTGAAGTATCCGGCTCGCCGAAAAACAGCTTGGCCAGTTCGGTGCGATAGGACTTGCGATATACGCTATACGTCTTCCGGACGGCTGATTCAAGCTTGCTCGCGGTTTCCAATGTGTCGACATTCAGAATGCCGCATGCGGCAATGAGGCCGACCAGGCTTCGCACGGTAAATGCGCCGCGGCTAAAACCAAAGAGAAAGATGTGATCGCCCGGGTCGTAGATACGGACCAATTCTTTGTAGAGCTGCTTCACGTTGCGACTCAGCCCGAATCCCGTCGCGCCGGCAAAGATCTTGAGTGGTTTAAAATCTTCCGTTCCCACTCCGTCGTCGTAGAGCGCCACCTGCGGCGTGAGTTCGGGCTGTATTCTGTGCCCGTTCAAGTCGATGGCTTCAAACAGTTTGAACACGTTGGTGCCACGGCCCTTGATGGCCGAGTTGCCCGTCCCATCCGAACAGATCACGATATTCTTCGACATAGCGTCCTCCGATAGCGCAAGGGCGGCGTCACCCCTTTGCCGAGGTGAATTGTCAAATGACAAACCATACCGGTGGCCGAAACATCACAGATCATGCCAGCCTGGATAGTGGTCGTGTTCGCGTGAAGCGGTCATGATAAACGATTGATCGCATTGGAGAAGCGGTGATTCAGTTGGACGAGTATCAGTGAGCCAGTACTGATCTTCGGTATCCAAAACGTTACCGAATCGAATCCGATCGGATACACCGCAAGAGGAGGCATGAGACGAACGATCCGCCGTTCTACAGCTGTCCCTCCACCAGTTTTCGAATTTCTTCCATCCGCCGGCGATTCACGCCGAAGTCGCCGTACCCGATTCGCGAGGCCGACCGGAAGTGGATCGTTTTGCTCTGACCGTCGAACAGGAATTCCACGTCGTCTACGAATCGAAGCAGCAGGCTGGTGAATTCGAAATGCAGGTACGACTCGTTCTCTCCGACAAGTTTCGTGCGGGACAACCCCAGGACCGCCGACTTCAACGCGGCTTTCGCTTCTTCCGTGCTCCGCTGATACCGAAATGGGGTGATCGCATGCTGTGCGTCCTGTGCCTGCGTTGAAACGCAGTTCGGACTCGACGGGCAAGGATCAAGTTGTTTCACAGCGGCGACGGTCATCGTGGTGTGTCGCCCTATTCCCGTTTGAGAGCGGCCTTTTCGAGGAGTTGCTTGACCGCTTCCACCGCTACACGTTGCCGGTCCTCGCTGCGGAGCGAAAGGCTGAGGTGCCCGCCGGCCTCCTGAAAGCAGGTTGCCGTGAAGAGTTTAGTCCCCGCCATCTTCGTGTGATCCGTGAAGCATGCTACGGGACCGAAGCTCGTGAGCTGAGCGCCTCGCAGTTCAAGCGGCTGCTTCAGTGCCGACACCCTTTCCTCCATAGTGGGAGCGGCCGGCCCGGCCGCCTTACTGAGTAACTCCGCTCCCTGTCTGCGATCCGGAAAGTCTGCCGAGCAGAGTGTTCCGGCCACGCTCTCGGATCCTCGGACAGCAGCCGCTCGTGCCCCGAAATGCGATTCCAGTTCAGCAAGTGGCAGGAGTCGGCATCTTTCGTCCGTCGAGATGGTTTCGGCATTGGAGATCTCCGCGTAACTCGAAAGAAACAGCATAAATCCTGCCGCCGAAAGGGTCGATGCGGCCCATAAGGGCGCGCGTGTCAGGAATCCGCTCCACGAGCCGGGGAAGCGGACCATTGCGTCAAACATCTGAAGACTCGTAGACCCTTTCATTCGGTTCTCCCGTGTCGACTGGGTATACGTAAATGCCTGGCGGCGGAGCTTGCCACAACGGAGCCGGATGCCGATTGTAGCCTGTCGCGGAAATGTTACTCAAGGCGGATGACATCACACGATGGCTCCGAAGAATGCTCCTGCGCCATACGTGACGGCCATGGCAAACGCGCCCCAGAATGTAACCCGCAAGGCGCCGACGAGCCCGGGCGCGCCTCCCACGCGGGCCGCCGCGAATCCGAGGATTGCCAGAAATGCCAGCGACGCAGTCATGACGGCCGGAGCCAGAGCATACGCCGGCGCGACCAGAACGGTGATCAGCGGCATCGCGGCTCCCAGGGAGAACATTCCCGCCGATGCCAGCGCAGCCTGCGTCGGACGCGCGCGCTGGAACTCCGAAATGCCAAGTTCATCGCGCGCATGGGCGCCGATTGCGTCGTGCGCCATGAGTTGTTCCGCCACCTGCCGCGCGAGCGCCGGCTCCAGTCCTCTGGCCACATAGATATTGGCCAGTTCGGCTCGCTCAAACGCATCGTCGGCTGCCAGTTCATGGCGTTCGCGGGACAAGTCGGCGGCTTCCGTGTCTGCCTGTGAGCTGACGGAAACATATTCCCCGGCCGCCATGGACATGGCGCCCGCGACAAGGCCGGCGACTCCCGCGATGATGAGGTCGTTCCTTGAGATTCCGGCTGCTGCTACGCCGACTACAAGGCTGGCCGTTGAAACGATGCCGTCATTGGCGCCCAAGACGGCGGCCCGAAGCCATCCGATGGTTTCGGAACGGTGGCGTTCTTTATGGCGCATTCGTGCGGCGAATTGCTCCGTCACCTACTCCCACTCTCATGGCTGTCTGGCCGACCGGCCGGCTGATTTTTATACAATTGATCCAATCGGTCACTCATTTCTGTCTGTGGCGTGGTGGGATTGACTTGGCCTTGACGGAGCTCCTGTTCGAGCCTCTGTGCGCGATCCCGTTGCTGCAACTGGCCTGGGGGAGATTGAGGGTTCACCAGTGCCGCCTCCGGGTCCTTGCTGCGCGGCACCACGGCTTTGCCGGTACCCGGACTGATGCCCGACCCGCTTCCTCTGCCGGCTCCGGCACCGCCTCCGGCCCCCCCGCCTGATCCACCTCCGCTCTGAGCCATTGCGGTTGAGATGGATGAACACGATGCACAGATCGCCAAAGAGACGATGAGACACCATCGGACGGTTTGACGTGATTGCATAGGACACCTCTACGGGAAGTCATCCGATGAGACAACCCTGTCCTGCAGTTTGTCGTTTCCGCTGCCGCAACTTACACAATGGAGGATAGACCCGGATCTTAGCGCGATCGCGATCTCTCCTCAAGAGAGGGACGGGACGTTGCCGTCCTTCACCGGGCCGATGGTTTTGCGCAGCAGAATCTCCGCTGATCCGTGGACGAGCAAATCGGGCAAAGGACCGACTTCCAGAAAGCCATGGCGGTGATAGAAGCGTCTGGCGCCCGCATTGAAATCCGAGACGCAGGCACAGAGATTATTCGCGCGCGTGAATACCAGCGATTCGATATGCAGCAAAAGGAGACGGCCCAGCCCCTGTCGCGTCAGGGTGGGAGCGATGGCCAGAGCAAATACATGGTTTTGTGTAGTATATATTATGAGCATGGCGTAGATCGAACTACGATCTCATTATCATAGTTTGCATGATACTTATCTGTACAGAGTGGACTATTCTGTGAAATTTAAGGTGTTTCACTGAGTGCGTATGAACCGAGCCGATGAGGTAGGAGCATGAGCAAAATGGTGAATTCGGCACAAACGAACTCGGGTGTGGCCGCGACATGGGAAATGCCGCAAGGTACCGACGGAGTGCTTAGGCTGAGTATTGATGGCACTGTTCGAGGGATTAACCACGCCATGCTGTCGATGCTCG